>NZ_GL622183.1:133275-232812 GCF_000185265.1 Streptococcus oralis ATCC 49296
TATAATCATCACATCAATCGTTCCATTATGAAGGCGAACAACAGTACCAATAGGTAATAAGTTAGTCATTTATTATTTTTCCTTCCTTTAAAAAATTTTTATTTATATATTCTTCAAAATGGAACCGTTTTGTAAAAAATCCGTTCGTATAAAATAGATAAGAAAAACAAACTACATAGTCCATCACTAGTAACAAGAATATACTGGGTCTTGAAAGATATAGAAACATTGAAAAAGAAAACATAACAATAAATAATAAGGTAAGTAGCACTATGGTTTTGTTATGTTTTTTCACTTGCTTTCGAAATTCCTCATACTCATCCTTTGTAAATTCAACCTTTTCAAATTCTGTATTCTTATATAGTCGTTTATTAAAAACAATCGCAGCAATGATCGAAAGCGCAAAGGACACCAGTAACAGATAAATACTTAGAACCACGTTAGATTCAACGCTTTTAAAGAACCCAATTCCTAGAATATGGTAACCAATGATAGAAGACAAAAATATTTTGGATTCAGATACCTTATGAGCAATAGATTTTTTTAAATCACCTGTGATTAAATCTACATAATAACTATCCTCTTTATAATTGCCTAAACTAAGCAAAAATTTATAATTATGCATAATTTCTTCTCCTTATTATTAAAATACACTACCTAACCCCGAGAAAAATCCATTAACTGCATCTCCCGCACTGTCCCATATTTTTTCAGCTGTATCACTGACAGAATCTATAAAATTTTCCACATTTTTTTGGCACCTTCATAAGTTTTTCCTATCCAGTTTCCCACTTCTTCAATATTATCATCATAAATTTTATCAAATAACATGGAACCCGCTACACCTAAAACAAATCCTAAACCAGCACCTGCTACTGCCCCTATTATACCACAATATCAAAATCCTCCTCTTCCCATGGGAACAAAGCTATATTTTTGCATTATAAATTTAGGCTTATAGACACGTTAATTCATCTTACGACATAGAACAGACAAAAAACGAGAATTTACTTTATTAATAAAGCAACTTCTCGTTTTTTATTTTTATTTAAAGTATAGTGATATTTTTAACAATCTCTAAAAATATAGCTTATTTGAATTTTGTTACTCTTTTAATGGTTTCAAAGTTTTCAGCAAAAAGACAGAATTAGCATTACTACATCCAATATAGAGAATCTATGATAGTTACTCCACTGTGATTCTATTTTATCTCTTTCTTAGGAACTGTGAGTGTTTTCGTCCATTCTCTATAAATTTCTAAAAAGCGTTCCTCTTCCTCATCTGAATAGCCTACAAAAACGACTTTATCAATATTTTCATGTTGAAAGAAAAGTGTCGATTCCGTTTGAAAGCCCATTGGATACAAAACACTCATATAATCAGCAAATGCTTTTTCTCCAGTTTCCTCGTCGTCAAAGATAACTCCACGACCAATAATCATTAATTTCTGCGTTCCTTCTTGAAGGTAGACAATACTACCTAACGGTAATAATTCTTTATTTTTGTTTTTATTATTCATTTTTTAATAACTCCTTGTGTTTTTTTAAATATTTTTTTCCATACCATTCTTCCACTGATTTGCCTTCCCACTCACGATACTCTTCAGGATATTTCCATTTGTAGTAGCCTTCTAAAAAGAAAGGAAACTCCATAAATACAATCATGGCGATTATACCAATATTTAATAGAATCCAAAATATAAAGAGACCAAAACCAGTTATGGAAGATGAAAAATTAATAGAAAAAGCTTTGAAAATATAATTAACAATCACAGCTAAGCCCAATATACCTGCTCCATAAATAGCAATACCTTTAGCAATTTTATCTTGTAAGGTAGGTGACTTAACTTCTCCATACATTCGTTTTTTCAAACTTCTAAGCTCTGTTCTTAACATTACATACGTCAACAATACTTGAAGCCCCAACAGTATTAAGATCCCCCATATTGATAATATAGGTAAAGAGATAGTTGTTGCTAGCAAATTAAATTCAAACACAAACCATATCATAAAAGTTATAATATGAAATCGATAACGATAAGGGAGAATAAACGTCCGTTTAAAGAATTTACCCATTAATACCAATAACAACCAAATTAATAAGCAAATTAAATAAAGCTCAACTGTTAGCAAAGGATACTGAGAAACTGGTGACCTTAAATCTTTAGGATCAGAATTTTGTAATGATAGGGTAACAGCAAGGAGCATGAAATTTGCACCTATCGGAAACAACAGACTAAGAATAAAAGTTTTAATACCAAACCAAAAAGAGGGTTTCCCTTTCTTAAAGGCTTTCCCAAGTTTATTATAATAATCTTGTTTCTGATACTGCAAAAAACCATCATCCTCCAAATTTAAACTCTCTTCAAAACTTGCTTTAAAAATTGATTTCTTCCTCATACTTTTCACCCAACTCCTAATGCCTTACCGATTCCACCCATAAAATTAGATATATTTTGAACAGTTCCTTTTATACCGTTACCAACATCATCTATAATCTCTTTCGTTCCTTCAACAGGATCATCAAAAAATTTCGGCTTCCATGCTTTTATGCCTTGAATTACACCTCCAACAACTGCTCCAACAGCCGCTCCTGGGAGACCACCTATTGCTCCGCCGATGGTTGCGCCTTCTAATGGCCCCACGCTAGCTATAGCTGAAAGTGTACCTTTCCCAACAGCTTTTCCTACATCCCTGGTTTTGCTAAATTCGTCTACTCCACTAGAAATCGCTGTAATTCCAAGATCAGCAAACGTCATTACTGTCCCTACTTTCCCTAGAACCTTAGCTACTTTTGGGAAATGTTTAATCCCTTTTCCTAATAATCCTGTTGCCTCTTCTCCCCCTTTTATGTATTTACCAAGTTTCGCCATTCCAGCATCTCTAACACCTTCCAATCCTTTTTTAACAATAGTTTCTACAGGGTTTGCGAAATCAGAAATACCATCGAAAATCTTTTGTAATGCCCCTCCCTTATTACCTAACGATTCATACCATGACATTACATTCATAACAGAACTTACAAATTTTCTACCTTTTGTCCCCTTATCAACTGATCCCAGCAATCCTATGATGCCGTCCGATTGTAGAAAAGCCTTAGTCAAGCTTTTCGGTGTTAGTCCAAGTATTTGGGATCCTCTCTTAAAGCAGTCATTCTCTGAGATTTCCTTAACTACATCATACCAATTCTTCGTATTATACTTAACACCATCATCACCAAGTGCTTCAGCTAATGTCTTTTCATAGATGTGTTGCTCAATAGCATTAACTAATGTATCTGGTAACTCTTTACTTGAGGGATAGGATATATTTTTTGTAAATAGCAGAGCAGATAAACAAGCGAAAAATATAAAACCTTCAAGGTACTAGAAGGAGAATATTCTTGTTCTATTATACCACAATACAAAAACAGCCCCCTTCCTATCCTATAGGAACAAATCTATATTTTTACAATATGAATTTGGATAAATCTAGCTTACGATAAGAAAATAACTAAAAAACGAGGAGTTTCTTTAATGTCAAAGTAGCTCCTCATTTTTGATTTCTATTTAAAGTATTGTGATATTTTGCAATAATCTTTATAGATGCACGTTATTTTGTTACACCCTTTTTAATTGTTGTTGCATTTTCATCAAGCCAACGTTGATAAATTTCGGCGAACCGCTCTTCTTCTTCATCACTATAGCCTTTAAAAACTACTTTATCTACATCATCACGATTGAAGTAAAACAACTGTTCTGGGTTTAGTCCCATCGGATAAAAAGCTGCAGAATAGTCAAACAAAACACTTTGACCATTCTGTTCTATGGTAACCCCACGATTGAGAATCATTAGTTTTTAACTCCCCTCTTTTAAATAAACAATTGTTCCAATTGGCAAAATAGACATTTTCTTGTTTTCCTTTCAATTTATAATTTCTTTAATTCTACAATACTATACGCCATCGTATTAGTGTCTTAAACTTTAATTCCACGTTCACCACCCAAATACTTCTTCAATTGACTGAATAGCTGAAACAGTCTCTTTTAACACTCCTACCTTAATATCTGTATAGACTTTCTCATCAGAGATTGTGGTAAAAAAGAAGGGAGGGGTCAACTCACAATGTCCCTGATAATAGATATAACCCGCCAAGAAGCTTATTCCCTCTTTCACTGACTCATCATCTGGTTCTAAAATTCTAGTTGAAACAGTATTTAAAACTTGAAACAGACTGTGATACAAAAACTCTTTCGGCAAAGCATCTTCAATATACTCTTCTTCTACTGGGATAAACAGCTCCATCAACACATCTTGATTTTCTTCTAACTTGGAATTAATCGTATAAAAGAAAGGTCCTCGAAGCGTATATCCTGCTTTTCTTACTTCGTCTAAAAAAGCGTTATAAGTGTCCGGCATCTCTTCTGGAGATACTGTGTAATACCTTGAGATAACATTTCTATATTGTATATCTTGGTATTCTCCCACGTTTTTAAATAGCATCTGAAATCTCCTTAATTGGGATATTAATTTCAACAAAGAGCTGTCCAAATATTGGCAATATCGCTAGAAAAACGGTATCTCCTTGCATTTCCAACCCCTCATCTTGAATATACTGCTTCATTTCTTCAATTTTTGGAAGGAAATGTTCATCAAATGGAGTTACATCAGAGACACACTGCTTAATTGTAAAATGTTCTAGATATTGAAATTCATCATTTCCTTCAATTGGGATGTTTGTCGGAATATAGACCTTAAACAAGGCTTCTCCTGGCTTTCCAAAAGTGCTCAAACATGTTTCAATCGTTGTCGGACCATTTTTATAGACCCCTGTCTCAAATAATAATTTTTCACAACCTTCAATCAAATCTAGAAAAGAATCCATGGGAACTTTTTTCTCTGTATAAGCAATATCGCTGATATCTATTCTAATTAATTTCATTTTATTTCTCCTCTATAAATAAAGTTATTCGTGCTTTTCTTTTTCCAACCGGTGAATACTCGTGCATACTCAAGCCAATAGAAGGGAAGGCAGGCTATGCTCCCTGCTACGAGGGAAGTAACTACATATATTCCTGACAACATAAATAAACGTGCTATAACTACTACACTTGCTGAAATCAATATGCAAATAACAGGAGGAAGAAATAAAAGATTCTTCCTATACTCACCATGTGGTAAAGTCTTAGCTTTAGGGACAATTAGCAACTGGTAAACAAAGGTTAGTAGCTGAAAAATAAGGCTTAGGCCAATTAAAATCGTGAAGACAGACCAGTAGTTCTTCCCCAAAAATAGAGATCCCCAGAAGAGAAACTCAACATGAGAAATTAGAATAGAACTAGCTGGAATCAATTGGAATAATTTTGATTTGGAAAATTTTTGGAATAACAAAAACATGAACAACGAAACCAATATATGATAGATCGTGATGTAAAGGATAATCATACTCACATCATGTATCTCACCTTCTATAAAAATAGACACTATAAATATCAGTAAGGCAAAAATCACCTCCATCGCAACTGACTTTAAAAAGTCAGAGTTCTTTATAGGACTAGTATCTACAACTGCCATATTTAAAAATTCATAATATCTTTCTTTCATCTTATCCTCCTACAATTCCTGCCCACCATTTTTTCAGCCCTTTAGAAAATCCAGTGTGTTTATCTAGCTCATTTAAGCCCCAACTAATACCTCCTCCTACTAGCATTGTTACACCACCTATCGCCATAATCGATGCAGTAGCAGGAAGAAGAATTGTGGCTGCAGCAGCCCCACCAACAGCAGCCAATGTCCCTATTCCTACATTCTTCAGAGTATCAATCGTAACACCTCCAAATTGAGTCGTTATATACTCACCACTTCCTACTGTCATATTTTTGCTAACAGCAATATCATGTGTTTCTCCCATTCCGTCTACAATATCCGCAACAGAAAATACCACATTTGCAATCGCCATGCCTTTACCCAATTTGCCCATATTCTTAAAGCTATCCGATAACTTAATTCCTTCAGTAGGATGTATTGAGAATATGTTTGACAAACCAGCTGTTGCTGAGGAAAGTGCACCGTCTTTCCCAGCTTTAATGATATTAGGACGGAAAGGTTGCATCATATCCTCGTACTGACCCCGAATATTTGCTCCCTTATTTGTAGTAATTTTACTGTAATTGTATTTTCGGTTTATACTATTTCGACTGTAAAATTTATCATAGCCTAACAATTTATCTAGCTTTTGTCCAGCAGGTGTTGTACCATGATGGAATATTAAATTTCCTTTATTATCTTTTGAAATTCGAGATCCCAAATACAAAACATTAGCAACATCAAAAACAGTTTTAGCTTTATTATATGTATCGCTAATTTTACTATATGGAGAGTCATTAATTAACCTTAATAGTTCTGGCTTTGCCAATTCTGTTGGATACCGTTTCCCATACTCTGCAATCGCTGTTATATCATTCTCATCTAATTCTGTTTTATTTTCTATTTTATCTAAAACATTTTGATAATTTTGAATTACCTCAGAACGATTCTTCCACTCACTATTAATATTATTAGCCCAAGGGGCTTGTCCCTCTATTTTAAAAGTTCCATCAAACTTTCCAAAGTCACCTGTGACTTGTTCGAAACCTTGAAGAACTAAGCTCTGTAAACTTTCTGAATCCGAAAACTGGCCACTAGTCGAGCTCGCAAACGACTGTAATTTATCTAATTTTTTTTGTAACTCATCTCTCTTACTCGTTGCATTTGAGATAATTTCTTGAACATTACTTTTATAAGTAGAATCGATGTTCTTTAAATCAGATAAACTGTTCAAAATAGCTTCTTGAGTCGAAATAGTTGTATTTTCCGCTTCAATTTGCTTTTGAAGTGTCTCCTCATCTAGACTTTCTTCACCGACTTGTGAACGGTAAAGAGTCGGTAGTTCACTCGCTTTTCCTCCCAGACTCTCTGAAAAGAGGATAATTCCTCTCACTAGAGGAACCATTATATTTTCCGCATAGGACTTAGCACTATCATAGGCTTTCCCTTTTAATTCTCCCTCTGTAATCAAATTATTAAAGGCAGTAATGACGGTAACATAATAACTCACACGGCTACTTAATACCGTATTCGCTGTACTGCCCTGCGAGTCTGCTGATCCTATGTCTACTTTAATCCCCATTTTTCTCCTCCTTTTGCGATTCAAGACGGCGTTGTTGGAAAAGAAGTTCCTCTTTTTCGCCCTCTAGTTTACTCATTGCTTTTTTTAATTCTTCTTTCCTCTCGGTGATAAAATCATCAAGTAGCTGTTCATTCCTTTTTAACTTTTCTATATTTTCAAGGCGATCCATCTCATCTTTAACTGATAACGGATAATAGCCTAATTCTCTATATGGGATGAAGTTCGATTGGCAAAGATCTGTAATCTCCGTCGCAACGGAAAGAAACTGATTTCTTTCTTCTTCTAGCTTGGATAAATTTGTTTGAATCTGTTGAACACTGCATTGAATATCTTCTAATTTTCTTTTCTCCATCCTCACTCCTTAAATAAATTATTTTGAGGAACAAATGACGGATTTGAGTATGGAGAAGGTAGACTGGTTGTCCCATTATTTGGAGTATTCTGCCACATTGTACTTATATTCTCATCTACTACTTCAAATTCATTTGCGACACTATGAATTAGTTTTACGAATTCACTTATTTTCGATTGAATATTTTTAGCAATAGATGCCTCATTTATAATCAATCTTCTTCCTACCGTATTAGCGGTATAATAGCTTGTCTTATCTCTAGTAACTGTACCGGCAGTTGTAATGCTATTGCTTGCTGATACAATTCCAGTTGCAATAGTACTTGCCTTGCCTTTTTCACTTTTTACTTGTCCCATGTTCAATAACCTTTTCAATTATCCTTTCTACTATCAAATCGTCAAAAGACCGGGTTGAATCTTAAGTATCAAAAATAGTTTTACTTATTCTTACTAATTTTAAGTTTGATGACTTCTTTCCGAGAATGTAAATAAACCTGATCGAGATCTGGAGCCACATCTCTGTTATACATTCCTTTATCTAAGAAGGTTTGATCCATTAGGCGCATACCAAAGATGACCCATTGGACATTTGTTTTGAGGTATCTAGGAATTGGGTCGATGCTTGTCCCAATATAAGTATAATCAGTACCAATAATAAACCTCATCCCTACTCGATACCCATTCTCAAACATAAATTGAAGCTGTTGATCATTTAAATCGCTTTCGGATACTAGTGCTCTCATATTAGGTATAAAAATGATCCACTCAGATGATATGCCTTTTTCAAAACGGCGTTCTATTTCATAGATTAGCTGATTTCCTATGTCCGATAGTTCCTTTTTACTTCCAACATAGGTTTTCACCTGGTCACTATATGCTTCATATTCTTGGAAAGCATCAATCAACATCATATGAACGTTAGGCATTCTAAGAATAGTTTTTAATAAATGATGCGTTATATTATCAAAAGCGTCTTCTGCATTTGACACATAAGCCATGTGTTTAAATTTGCTAAGAGATATATTGATACTTCCAACCATTTCTAGTTCCAAACCGATAGGAATCTGATTATTCTCAATAGCCTCTTGTACACCAGGCAAATTCAAAAATTCTTCCATCGTCAACTCCTCTGGTACCATCGGAATGGCACTTGGGCGCTGTCCGGTCCAGGCTTCTTGGAGGGAAGCGACTTCCTGACGTAGGTTGTTGAGAACTTGGGTGTCATTGGCTCCATAAACCGGGAGTGCCAGCTGGATGACATCCACTTCTTCACGCTTCATAAGGGCACGTCCCTTGATATCTTCCATGGTCATTGCAAGTGGTGTAGAGCCCACGATGGCTCGCACTTCACCTGCCTCATTTTGTGGCAGGCTCAACTGGTGCTTGAAGTTCGAGTAGAGTTGAGCACGGAGATTGGTTTGACGACCGGCTGTCACCAAGAGGTGAACCCCGATACTGAGACCTTCACGGGAGATACGCACCAAGAGCTTGAAGAGTTCCGCCTCATAGGCTTCTTCCTTGAAGGCCTCATAGCTATCTAAGAGGATGACAATAGCCGGCTCTTCCTGACCACTGGCCTGACGGTAGAGGTCTAAGGTCCCAACACCATAGTCCGCAAGGAGTTTCTTACGACGGTTAAGTTCTCTCTCCATGATTCGTACAAACTTAGAGATCTTCTCTGTTTGGTCCAAAAGCATGGTATCCGCCACCTGTGGAAGCTTGGACAATGGAGCCAAACCATTGGTGCCAAAGTCCATCAAGTACATGGTAAGGGCCTTGGGACTGAACTTGCGAGCCAAGTCCATACCAGCAGTCTGAAGGAAGGTGGTCTTTCCTGTACCCGGACTTCCGTAGAGGAGGATATGACCATCCTTGGAGAGATTGATAGAGACAGCTTCCTGCTTCTGGGCCTGCGGGATATCTGCCATTCCAAGTAGAACTGAGAGTGGTTTCTCTTGTGCCCAGGCTACTGCTGGCTGTACTTCTTCCAGCTCGTCTAACGCGATGCGCTCTTTGAGCGGCGGCAACCATGGCTGTGGTACTGGAGGAATTTCTTGTTCTTCACACAAGAGCTGGATATGGTGCACTATCGCATCCAACTCTGTCGGAACTTCCTTGATCTCATCCACATCTTCTAAGCCTGATAGGTCTTCATTCAAGATTTCATATTGGCCCAATTCATTGATCAGGTAGATAGTATGGTCCTCGATCCCCATATCGTCCTTGTCCGGCTGGTAATCTGCCCCTGACCAGGCTGACTGGAAGAGCTCATAGACTTCGTTATTCCCGACCTGTAGATAGGCACGTCCTGTCTGAGTAATCTCGGCTGCGTCCGGTGTATGAAGCATTTCATTGGAGTCCGAACGATCCGCCACCTTAAGGGCGATCTTGAAGCGAGAGTTAGACCAGATCTGGTCATCCACCACACCAGATGGTTTCTGGGTAGCTAGGATCAAGTGGACCCCGAGGGAACGTCCGACCCGAGCGATGGATACCAGCTCCTTGATAAAGTCGGGCTGGTTGACCTTGAGCTCTGCGAACTCATCTGAGATGAGAAAGAGGTGAGGGAGCGGTTCTGTCGCTTCTCCGTTTTTAAATTTCTTCTGGTATTGATTGATATGGTTGACTTCGAACTCTCCAAAGAGTCGTTCACGACGATGGATCTCCGCATTGATCGAAGCCAGAGCCCGCATAGATTGGGCGCCATCCAAGTTGGTAATCGTCCCCAAGAGGTGAGGCAGATTTTTAAAGAGATTGGCCATCCCACCACCCTTGTAGTCGATCAGCAAGAAAGCCACATCATGAGGGTGGAAGTTAACAGCGAGGGATAGGATGTAGGATTGGATGGTTTCGGACTTCCCTGAACCAGTCGTCCCTGCAATCAAACCATGAGGTCCATGGGCTTTTTCATGCAGATTGAGCTGAACCAGGTCATCCTGACCACGCAGACCAATTGGTACAGCCAAACTCTTGTAAGGTGCGTTCTTTTTCCAACGGCTTGATACCTGCAAATCCTCAAAGGTCTCCGCCCCATACATTTCCATAAAGGTCACAGAATCTGGGATCGAACTCTTCAGGTTTTGGAGGTGATTGAGTGGTGCCAAGGTACGGGCGATCCGCTCCTTATCATAATCTGCTGGGAAATGATCCAAACGGAAGTCCGTCTCTTTCAAGACTCCTTCTTCCATGACCAGTTGGCCTGTATTGCGGTCCTTGATATTGATCACTGTCTGGATGTTCTCAGACAAGGAACTCATGACATCCTCTACAAAGATGAGGGAACAACCTAATTCCGTTGGATCTTCGGTAAAGAACTCCATGATGATATGATCCAAAATCAGCTTCTCATCGGTCACTAAAACCACGTAATGAGGATGGAAGAGGGTGCTCTCTTTGTGGGTTGCTTCTTCCTTTTGACTACGGCGTAGTTTCAAGATTTGGTTCAAACTATTCAGAACTTGGTCCCGTGTTCGTTGATTGTAGACAAAACCGCGAACATTGAGTTCTTGTAGTTTAGCATGAGGTAGCCAACGCATCCAAGACCATTGCTCTTTTTCCTCTTCAGGTAAGATCGTAATAAACTGCACATCATGATAAGAATGGAAAGTCGCTAGCTGCATCACCAAAAGCTGCAGTTGCTCTAGGACGAGATTTCTAGGTCCAATATAACCCACCGGTCCATGGCTGAGGTTTGCCGGGATTGGCATATCTGGGATTTTTTTGTGACGACTATAGAGAGCGTAACCCTCTTCTTCTAGAGCATCCTTCTTACCGCTACGCTCCTGTTGACCGTATTTCAAGTCATAGCTAGTCGGCATTTTCCCGAGTCCCAAACGATAGTATAAAAAGTCAAAATGCAAGGGAGTCTTTTCATAAATCCGGTGATTGTAACTCTCAACCAAGTCCGTCAACTCTAAAATCGTTGGAAAATGATAGTGCATCCCTTCTTTTTGTTCTCGTTCCAGACGAGTCAATTCCTTGACCTTATCTTTCAGGTAAAGACGATAGAGATCGACCCGTTCCTTCTTATCAGCCTTGTACTTTTTACGATTTTTGATGAAACCACGGATAGAAAAAATCATTGTGGTTATGGACATCCCTACTGTCGCAAGAATATAGATCCCTCGAGGTTGAATCAAGGTGATCAAGACAGTTACCCCGACCATCATCAAAGGAGGGATGATCAGCTTTAACAGTTCATCACTCGGCTTAACCGGCTCCTGGCCTGGGGGATTGATCAAGATTTTATCCTCGCTACCACGATAGATGATCCGTGGAGAACGATGATAATCTGGATAATCTTCATAAAAACCATATCGAGATGGTTCTCTCAGAGTCAGTTGTTGCCCAACTTGGGCAGGACCCTGAACCCATACTTCATCAGGATAGAACTTGATCGTCACCGCCCCTAGACTCAACTCATCTCCAAAACCAATCAATTGCTGGTCCATTTGTTCCAGATGATTGTTTCGATAAAATGTACCTTTTAATCGAGTTAACGTCCATTGATTTTGGGATTTTTGGAGTAAGAGTTCAACATCTCCATCTAGTGTGATCAATGCACCTCTTTGAGAGCCAATCTGAAACTCTGATAAATCCAAAAGGTCATAAACCCTTGGCTCCCCTTCTCGGAGATAAAAGACGACCTCACCCAAACGCAGACCATCTTTCAAGAGTCCTGCTTCATCGTCGTACTGATAAAAGACCTCGTCACCATCGACCTTGAGCTGAATCGGTCTTTCCTGTTGAGAAAGGTAGACTTGGGCCTTTTCAGTCGCCCCGATCAAGACCGTCTTATATGCACTCAGTTCTACTTCATAACGCAGACCTTGGCTGTAGAAAATGATTTGTTTTTTCATAATTTCTCTCCTTGGTCTACTTTAATTGCTAGAGGAGCTACTTGGAACAGGTTTCTTCTCAGATGACGGTTTGCTTTCAGAAGCCTTGTCTTGAGGGTTAGGAGTTGTAGAAGCATTGGAGCTTGATTCACTCGTTAGTAGCTCACTTCGACTATCCCAGTATTTCTTATACTCGCTTTCCAAAGTATTCAACTTACTTTCACGGTCTTTCCCTGACAAGTTGCCATCTTCTCGAATCTGCTTGATTTCCTGAGTCAAAGCATAGAGAATCAAGTCACTGTCGTTAATCCGTTTCGCAATATCAAGAGCCTCTTCAAAACGATTGCGCCCAACCTGGATCCAGTAAGTCAAATAAAGCTCATCTGACTTGAGTGTTACGTTGTTCAAGATGACTTTCTTTTGTTCAGAAGAAAATTCCAATCCCTGAATATAAGAGTAAGCCAACTCATACTTTTGCGTATTCGGCAAGCTAGCTGGATCAATTCTCTCTAATTCTGTAATAACACCACTATAATCCACTTTAATAAAGGCAGTATCTGCCTGCAACATCTTTTCTTTGAAAGGATTTTGCACAAAAATCAGATAGATAAGTGGAACGATCAACAAGACAACGCTGGCTGTTAACCAAATCGTTGCCAGTTTAAAGACACGATGGCGTCTACTTGGAACCAAGACCAAGTCTGCTCGTTCTTTCGCAGCCTTCTCCGTGTAGTACTTCTCCAAAACAGCTACTGCAGCCTCTATATCATCTGCCTGACATAGATCATTTAAGAAGTCTGGCAAGGTCTCTAATTCCAAGGAACCATTATAAAGATCCATGAAATCCAAATCGCTAAATAGTGTTACTGTAAAACATTTAGCCTGGCGTAAAAAATCTTCTGAGGATATGGATTGAGGAACCATCAGACCAGGAATTCCACGATAAGCAATCTTAGCCTGAGCATCCTTGGTAATAAAGAGATTTACTGGGTGCAAAAGGAAAGTCACAGGTAACTCCAAGGCGCCTTCTAGACGAAAAACGTTTAGGGCCAAACGGATTCTTTCCGAAATGGTACGTTCCTTTATTTCCTCATAAGTCAGTCCATGAGCTTCGACTTGATAGGAGAAGGTGACACTATCCTCATCAGACACCATCGATTGCTCCAAAAAGAATGGATGATGCAAATCCAATAGTAAGAGTTCCCGTAAATCTTGACTCGCAACATCTGAACGTTTGAGTTTTAATTCCCAGTTTGTTTCATTTTTTTCATAGACAAACGACTGTCCACCAAATTCAAATTTTTCTTCAGCCACCTATATCTCCTCAATTTCTACTAAATCTCCTGTCGTCATAGGATAATCAGACAGATGTTTCCCTTCATCAATCAACAAACCTTTATTGACAATTCTTAATTGATATTTTTTTCGCTTGATACCTGGATTAAAAATCGTATCCACTTCTCGCACCAGCCGGCGCACTTCAATTCGCCGTGGAATGCGAATATCCACATCTCTTTCTCTCAAACGTAGGGTAATATTGATATGTTGCTCCACCTTTTTTCACGCCTCCTATGTCTGGTTTATCCTTTTCTAAGTTATTTAGACAGACTAGTTGTAAAATTAGTCCATCCCTTCTACCATCACACGATAACTCATTACTGCCGTTGCTCCAAAAAGCAAGAAAATCAACACCACATAGAATATCTCTGGAAGAAAGTCATTCAGACCACCTTTTTCTACATGGCCTATATTTGTTTGGAACTTGATTGTTTTTTGAGCATTGGGCTGAAACAACTGTTCTTCAGAAGATTTTTTCACTGGTCTCTGTATAGCAGAAAACAGTTGGCCCCTTTCTGTGATCAACTGTTCCTCTTGATGCTGTTGCATGTCCTGCAACCTCTTTTGAGTTGCTTCATTAAAAAGCTCCTTGGTTTGTTCAGACTGTAGACCAAATTTCAATCCCTCTTTCTTTTCAAGTCGGGAATCATCAATCTGCAGACTGTTATCCTTCAAATCATCTGCAGCAGCCCCAGAGACTGCTGCACATGTTACTAAGGTAAGAAGGAAAAGAATGATTTTCTTCATATTTCTAATTTCTATTCTTTCTCAGCTTGGCTTGTTTGAAACCACAAACTACTTTCTCTGATAAAAACATTTATAACAAGTAAAACAGCTATGACAACAATCGTTGCAACAAAAGCGATAATTGCTGCTGGATGTCCATCAAAGTATCCTGAGAGCAAACCTTCTAATATCGATAACGCATTGAGATTTTTGATAAATGCTGGGAAACCAGTTAGACTTGCTGTTGTCCCAATAGCATTTGATAGGTAGACAAAGCTAATCATCATAAAGAAGGCGAGACCCATACCAATCACTCGGAAATGTTTAAGCAATAGATATTGTCCTTGAATCAGTACAAATGCGGCTAAAACAATTAATAGAACCCAAGATGGTTGATACTCACGACCAACCTGTAGCTGAACACTTGATACAACACCAACTACCAATCCGACAACGAGACTTAAAGCAGACAGGATGGTTACCGTCATCAAGTCTGTATCATGTAACTTATCAAGTTTGAACTTATCTTTGACTTTGCGAATAACGTTTTGAGTTGCAAACAGATAGGCTGTAAAGAGGCTAACAATCTCCAATAGTAAAATCCATGTAAATGGACGGTAAACATTGACAGTCGCTTTCACTGAAGTAGCATTTTGGGTAACAGGATTGGATAAGAAGTTCAACAATACTTCGTTTGGTACCCCATTTTGATAGGCATTATTCAGAACCTTCACAAAGGATTCTACAAAGTTTCCATTGTTAGTCAATTCTTCGTTGAACTGCGTCATCAAGGAGTCAGCATCTTGTGACAACTTTTCAGTACTTGTTTGAGCGTTTGACAATTCACGATTGAAATTACCTAAAGTTTCATTCACAGACTCTGCAGCTTTGACATTACTTTGAGAAGATTCCTTCACACCCGTAGTTTCTGACAAGAGAGCTGCATAATCTGAATTTAGGGTGGCCAATTGTTTATCAGTCTCTTCAAAAGCAGAATTGCTCCCCCCTTGCTTCTCAACCAAATCATCTAGTTTCTTTTCCAACTTCTTGTACAACTCTAACTGTTCATTGATTTTTGTATTCAATTCTTGGTTGGTAGTCAAAACATCCTGCACATTTTTTTCTAGAACAGGCTTCAGTTTAGTCAGTGATGACAAGGCTTTATCTACTTTCTCTTTAGCACCCTCTGTATCTTTATCGCTAACAGGTGCAGTTAAGCTGTCTTCATACTTCTTCAGATTTGAACTAATAGCTTCAAACCAAATATCTGACAATGCTTTAGACACATCACTATTTTTTAACCCTCTGACGGTATCGTATGCTTGTTTTAGTGATTCTACCTTTTGGTAGGCAGAAGCTATTTTCTGAACTTTTTGTCCGTAAGAAACTGCTGCTTGCTGAACACGTAACACATCTACTGGAGCACTAGCTGCTTGGACATCATTCAAGGAAATATTAATTGATTTTAGCTCTGCTTTTGGAGCTGGGCTTGGAGTCCCGGTTGAACCTGTAGTTGTAGTTGAGGTTGTCTCTGCAACACTATAGGCTACTTTAAAAGTCCCACCCGTCTTCAAATCAATTTCTTGACCAAACTCAACTGGTGTACCATCATAAGTGACGGAGTGAACTGTCACTCCTGATTCAGCTTTCCATGATACCTTAGCCTTTGTTCCTGTTCGTCCAACAGCACTCGTACTCGTGATTGCCAGATTTTCCAAATTCTTCAAATCAGTCGAATTGATTTCGTCACTAGGCTCTTTGATTGTTTTTAATTCAGTATAGTTTACAGAAGGAATTGTGATCGGTGTCATACCAAAACCACTAAATTCTTTTCCACTAAAGTCTTCTTTGGGTAATTCTGAGATTGCAGAAGCCAGCTGCTCTTTTAGAGATTCCTCAACCTTCTCTAAATCCTTGTTTGCAGCTTTATCCAAAAATCGACCGAGAGTGATTTCGCTCTTCTCACTTGTTCCATAATAAGTGGCTAATTTCTCATCAATAAAGTTATGAATATCCTTTTTATGATTTTCAAACTTCGTTCTTTCATCTGTTAGATTGTTCTGTAAACTATCAATCTCTTTTTTGATGTTTTCTGCGACTGTTTTATAGGAAGGTACAACTTCAGATGACGTACCATCAGAGGATGCTGCTGTTCCATCTATATTAGAAGTCAGATTACCTTGAGATTCGATTAATTTCTTATAAGTTTTAATTTGTTCCTGAACGTCTTCCCGACTCTGAGAAATGAGCCCAGTGATAACATCCGCATGATTTTTCTTCTCAGTGACCCTATCCTGAAGCAGAGTGTCAAGCTTTTTACCATAGGCAATCTGTGAAACGTCATAACGACCAAAAATCTGAGAATAACTATCCAAACCTGTCTTTAAAGCACTGTTGGCGTCAACAGAAGAACTAGACATACTATAGAGAGTTGGGAAAAGATTTTTAGAGTTGATAGCTGTATTATATAAATTCGTACGATAGTTTCCGATATTGGTCGCTTGTATCTGTGAGCTAGCTTGAACATTCTTTTGTGCAGTGTAAAGATTGTTCAAAATACTAGCCATATACATATCGACTAACTGACCATTCAAATCAGCAACAATATCTTTCGCTAGTTTATTTGCATCATTTTCTACTTGCAAATTTCCTTGCGCATTCACCTTATAATTGATGGTTGTCTTATCAACATTGATGCTGTTAATATCGAGTATTTTTTCAGAAAAGTCACTAGGAATTGTTAAAACGAGTTGGTATTTCCCACTTTCTAACCCAGAATCAGCTGCTCCACGAGGGACAACAGACCAGTTTTGTGAATTATCACGCTCGATATTTTTTACATAACTAGCACCTAGATTGTATTCTTTTGTATCTACGTAGACAGGCTTATCTTCATTTACGATAGCTACATTTAATTTTGTCTGCTGATTAGCCTTTGCATTATTTTCATTGCTAATCGTTGTATTTTTTTGAACAGATAGATTCAAAAAAATAATCAATGCAAGCAATCCTAATGCCAGCAGACTACTTCCTATATATTTAAAAATTCTATTCTTCCTCATATTACTTTAAATTTTCTCCGTCATAAAAAATAGGAAGGCTCTCGCCCTCCTAAAGCCACTTATATAACAAATTAAATTTGTGATGCAAGATCTTGGTCGTTTTGTTCAACAATTTCAGCAACCTTGTTCAACTGTGCATTGATCTCATCAAGCAAAGTTGCAAACTCCTCAATTTTTGGAGACAATTCTGTGAATTGGCGATCAAAGCTCTCAAAAGCAGCACCTTTCCAGTTGTCTCGGATAGTATTTTGCTCTTGAGTCAATGTACGAAGTACTTGTCTTACTTCCTCAGAACCTTGAGTGTACTTTTGAGCAGAGGTGCGCAATTCTTCTGTTGTTAATTGAATTAAAGCCATGTGAAACTCCTTTATATTAATTTATGCCCTCATTATATCAATAATTTGCCTCAATTGCAAGTTTAAAATTCATTTTTTATTCTATTTATAAAAAAATAAGAGCTATTTCCATCTAAAAACTAGTAAGAAGGATTAAATTATCTACTTTTCTTGTATAATTACTTCTTTTTTTATCTATAATAACAAACTCATATCATCCTTCTTTTATAAGGTATATTTGTCAAACGTTCTTTTCTTCTAACTTTCTATGAAAGTTTTTATTCTCTTGATGACGAGCTTCCAACACATTCTCTATACGACTCTTGTAAAGTTGATGATAGTTATCCAAATTGTTCTCTATCTCAAAGATATATGGTTGAATTTCAGCAAAACTACTGTCTCTGCATGCATAGGAAAGCGCCTCTAGGAGATGATCCGTCTCCCTACTAAACTTGTGGAAATCATCATCCAAATCCATCTCCAAACGCTCTAAGTCTCGTAATTTACGATTATGCTCATCCTCCAGTTTCTGAAGTTCCTTTTTATCCATCACAAGCTTTCTCCTAGTTTTTGATCGGACTCTGTAAAGTAGGGGTTTGCAAGGTCTGTGTCAAGTAAGTTTCGGCAGCATCAGCGGCCTTGCCCTCAAATCCACCCTTAATATTGTTTACATAAGTCTTAGAGGCGTACTCTTGCATATCTGAGGCTGCTTCTTGCAACTTTTTAGCTAACTCCACTCCTTTAGCAAGGATTGACAGTTCTTTTGCAGTTACCAAGGCCCTGACTGCTTGGCGTTCTTGTTCCTTCATTCTTTCTTTGAAGCCTCTGTCGAGTTGCTCTCTTGTAATTAAAGTATCCTCATCCGTTAGGACTAACATTTTTTCCCCTCCATGTTTGTTTTACATCCGCCAATAGATTGTTAAAATCTTCAGCACTATTTGTATCTATGGTTTCAAAGGAACCACTAGCTTTAACCAGGCTTTCCCCTAGTTGCTCGATTTGTGTCAGGAAGGATGTTGCTGCTGTCTTCGTGTCACTTGCAACGCCTTCATCCCAAAAGCTTGTTGTGTCAAAACCAGAAAGTAGATTTGTAACTTCTGAACTTGACAAATATCCAACCATGTCAAACGCTGTCTGTCTTGTTTCCTTTATCATGTTTTGAATATCTTCTTTAGCATCTGAAAGTAAGGTTTTCACATATTTAACTTTATCTTCCATGTCAAAATTTGCCAACTGGGCTGCTGTCTGAAGCAACTGAGCTCGAACCAAGATTCTTTGATTTCCTGAAAGATTGCCGCTTCTCAGTTGTTCCTGATAACGAGGAATAGCTTCTCGATCCCACTTTATAGATTCCTGACGAGCTTCTTCGACGATCTTACTATATTCAGTTGTAAAATTCTCGTAAACGGCATAACCAATAGCTGCCTTTATTTTAAACTCACCCCTCATAATGGCATTTAAAACATTTGAGGCTACATTTTCATCGACTCCTAAAGCCCGGAGGGAATCCAACGTTGTCGCTATCAGTCTAGCCAGCTTTTCACCTGCCCTGAGCAATTCTGGGTGAAAATCCTCAGACGCAGTCAATAAATTTCCCTTTCCATCCGATTGGAAAACACCAAAGTCATGGGAACTTTCCGGATCAGTAATCTGGGTATAATGCAAGGGGACAAGGACATTGACTTTACCGACGGGTTTCTTAAGTGGTTCATCGGAATCCCCAGGTAATTTGGTGATGGTATGCTCACGATTAAGCATCCCCACGACATCAAAAGGATTGACATAGTACTCGATTTTTTCGCTAATCTTTTTGATTTTCTCGTCACTGAGTCCCATTTTCTTTAAACTCTTTGTCGTGTCCGGGCCGTCAAAGAGGACGACTTTGCCGATTTTCTCCAGTTCTTCATCAGTAAGGCCAGCTACTCCTTGTGCAGAGACAATGGTTCCTAGGGAATGAGCTGCAATGTCCATCGTCGCATTTGGAGCCTTTTCGCGCATCTCAGCGATTTTCGTTTTCATTCCTACTGTTGCTAACTTGGCTTGTGGCGTATGGATATGGTTGAGAGCGAACTTAGCGTCGTTGTCAACCCAGTCGTTCCAATTTTCTTTACTGATGGCATCACTTCCGCGGATAGCCATATAGGTTTTCTTGGTATCATTAGTCAAGGTTGGCGTATCCGTTAAGTAGTAGGCACTGAAACCAGCTTCATCATCAGTTAAGAGTCCTTTTTGATAACGTTTGTAATGAATATCCTGCCTCATCCCATTCGCATCAGGAACTGGTATCGATGTAACTTTATAAGTATCTCGCAAATCAGGATCCGGCTGCAAGTAGACTCTACCATTATGGGGTAGATGTTTGCCTCCAGGGGTGATTTCTTTTACATTACCATCCTCATCCAACATATATCCATCATTTGAGAAATCAAATGTTTGTACGTTCGTTGAACTATTTTGAGGAGGAAAATTACTTGGGCGAAAAGTGTAGGCAGCTTGTGCTAAATCTGCATAAAAATTATCAAAGGTTTTTAAATTACTGTTACTCATAAAGATCCCATAAATTTCCTTTCAAAATTCTTATTGGTTGCATTTGAATAATAACAAGTTTCTCAGGGATTTCATTTAAATTACGTTTTAGTGGAAAACCTAATGTAAATTTAGTATCCTTATTATTATTGATTCTACCGTTCACTGTCATCATATAACCTCCGCCTTGAGGAGTTCCATTTCCTACCTGACCAACTTCCATACTATCCCAATCAAATTGGACACTCTCAACTTTTGAATTCCAAGATTTAACGAAGTTCGCCATTTCCTCTTCATGCTCCTTCAGATAAGCCAACTGCTTAGCCCGTGGGCTCAGAGTTATTCCTCCAAATAGATTTGTTTCCTGTGCCATCCATGCGCCTCCTCCAAATACTACAAGGGCTATAACTAGCCAAACCAAAGTACGTTTTTTCATCTCTTTCCTCCTATATAGCGGAATCTAAGTATATTATACCATGAATGTAAAAAAAAATACTTTTAGCAAGTATTTGAAGTCAGTGGGGAATGAATGATGTTAAATTTGAATAAAAATTATCAAAATTTTTTAAATTACTATTAGTCAAGAAGTTTACCCCCAATACGCAACGGACTACCAATTCCAATAGAATTAATTAAAATTTTTCCATCTGTAATCTTAATAATCACACTCCAGCTTGAGTTTGGTATATTATTAAACCCTCCATAAACCTGAACAATATCGCCGCCTCCTTGAGGTGTACCATTTCCTATCTTATCCCATTGTGTCTGTCTCCAATCAATTTGAACAGATTCAATCTTTGAATTTTTAGACTTTACAAAATCTTCTATTTCTTTTTGATGCTCCTTTAAATAAGCCAACTGCTTGGCTCGCGGACTTAGAAATAGATTTGTTTCCTGTGCTAGCCATGCGCCTCCTCCAAATACTACAATGGACAAAACCAGTAAAATCAAGGCACGTTTTTTCATATTGATACTCCTTCAGATATATCATCTCCCTCTTACAATCCCAAACTCCTTAATTAAAAACAAATTACGGATCTATTGTTGCTTTAGAAATAGAAGATTGTCATTAAAACTAGTATAGCATAAAAGCCTCAAACAGCCTATTTCACCAATCACTCTTCTTGAAGATTTGTTAATAATTTGACCAGAAGAATTTGAGTTGAATGCAAAGAAACAATAGTGTGAATTGTGCTAAAAATCATCAAAAACACCTCATAGTGTGAATCATGAAGTGCTTGTGAACGTTGATAGTATCGTATTGATTAACGTTCTGAGGCAACTGACTTTGTCAGATTGCACCAATTTAGTATGAAAATATAAAAAAGAACACCTCGAAAGGTGCTCTCTGTAAGTATAGTAATTCTCTCGAATTAACGTTTACTAAATTGTGATGCTTTACGAGCTTTCTTAAGACCTGGTTTCTTACGTTCAACTTTACGTGAGTCACGTGTAAGAAGTCCTGCGCGTTTCAATGAATCGCGGAAGTCTGGGTCTACTTGAAGAAGGGCACGAGCGATACCGTGACGGATAGCTCCTGCTTGACCAGCGTATCCACCACCTACAACGTTAACGAAAACGTCGTATGAACCTACAGTTGAAGTAACTGCGAATGGTTGGTTGATAACAAGACGAAGGTCAGCGTGTGGGATGTACTCTTCAACATCTTTTTTGTTAACAGTGATTTTACCAGTTCCTGGAACAAGGCGAACGCGTGCAACAGCGTTTTTACGACGTCCAGTACCTGCATATTGTGCTTGTGACATACTTTATTGTTCCTTTCCTTAGATAAGTCCTGAAATATCAAGAACTTCTGGTTGTTGTGCAGCGTGAGTGTGCTCAGCTCCAACGAATACTTTCAATTTCATACCTTGAGCGCGACCAAGAGTATTGTGTGGAAGCATACCTTTAACTGATTTTTCGATCAAACGTACTGCATTTTTAGAACGAAGTTCACCAGCAGAGATTTGTTTCAATCCACCTGGGTGGTTTGAGTGAGTGTAGTAGATCTTATCAGTTGCTTTTTTACCAGTCAATTTAACTTTTTCAGCATTGATAACGATTACGAAGTCACCTGTATCAGTGTGTGGTGTGAATGTTGGTTTGTTTTTTCCGCGAAGTACGCTAGCAACAACTGCTGAAAGGCGTCCAAGAGGTACATCAGTTGCGTCAACAACGTACCATTTGCGTTCTACTTGGCCTGGTTTAGCCATGAATGTAGTTTTGTTCATGATTTCTCCTATATGAATATCGTTTTTGTTTACAGGGCGGATGTTCCGGTCCGCGGGGTATTTGAAAGGTTCCGGGGCCTTACAAATGGGGTAAACAATACCGTCTACTATCATACCAAATTTTACTACTAAAAGTCAATAGATATGAAAAATATTTTTGCCGATTTCAGTGTTTAACATCTAGAAAAACCTCGCTTTTGCGAGGCTCTCCTATTTATAAGCTAAGGCACGTTTAAAGGTTTTCCAGATTCCCAAATCATCTGTTTGAAGGACTAGACTAGCATACATGCGTCCGATAAAGGCTGTCGCAGTGACCGCAAAAACAACCGTTATGGCAAGCGAAATCCAAGCTTCTAGACCACTGGCATACCCATTTATAGCTCTAAACGGCATAAAGAAGGTCGAGATGAAAGGAATATAGGAACCAATTTTCAGAACTAAATTGTCCCCAGCAGCACCTAGAGAGGTCACACCGACAAATCCTGCTATAATCAAGATCATCAATGGCGACAAGGCCTTTCCTGAATCCTCAGGGCGAGAAACCATAGAGCCTAGGAAGGCTGCTAAAACAACGTACATAAAGAGACTAACCAAGACAAACAATAAGGTATTGAGCGAGAAAGCCTCTCCTAGATGATTTAAAATTCCAGATTGTGCCAAGATAGGGATATCTTTAAAGAGCAGAATGGCAGCAAGTCCACCCACGACGTAAATGCCAATATGAGTCAAAATCACAAGAAGTAGAGCCAGCATGCGAGCGTAGAAATAATGACTAGCTCGGATACTAGAGAAGACCACCTCCATGATTTTGGTTCCTTTCTCGCTAGCTACTTCCTGAGCAGTGACACTAGCATAGGTAATCAAAATCATATAAAGGAAGAAACCAAGCCCTGCGGCCGCAATGGTTTGAACCATCTTTTTATTTTCTTTGGATTCATCAATCTTCTCAGTAAAGTCAACAGTTTGAGCCAGGCGTTTTTCCTGTTCTTGAGACAAATTGGCTGCCGAACGATTGAGTTGATATTGCAGTTCGTTTAACTTATTGGTTACTGCTAGCTTGATGCCTGTTTCAAGAGAAGTTTCACCGTGATAGACGGCCTTGAGGATGCTGTCCTCTTGGTCAATGGTTAGGTATCCCTTGATTTTCTCATCCTTGATAGCAGCTTGAGCACTGGCTTCATCCTTATAATCAAAGTTGATACCATTGGTACCCTTGAGCCCTTCTTCTACAGATGGCACCGTTGTTACTACTGCTATCTTGCTATTCTTGGCCATAGAAGACCCTTGGAGAAAGCCGATTCCTACAGATAAGGCTAAAAAGAGGAACGGCGAAATCACCATAAAGAAGAAACTCCACGACTTGACATGTCGAAGATAGGTTTCCTTCATTACAACCCACATATTTCTCATACTTCCACCCCTGATTCTAGTTTAAAGATTTCATCGATTGTTGGAGCTTGTTGGTCAAAGGTCGCGATATATTGACCTTGAGTGAGGATGGGGAAGAGTTCCCTTCCAGCACTTTCATCATCTAGGATCAATTTCCAACTACCTTGCTTGGTCAAGCTCACCTGTTTGACGTGAGGAAGTTTTTCCAATTCTTCCTTGCTTTGTTCACTTGAAACAAAGAGACGTGTTTTCCCATATTGATTACGGACATCCTGAACTGGTCCATGCAAGACCACACGCCCGTCACGAATCATCAGAATATCATCGCAAAGTTCCTCAACGTTGGTCATGACATGGTCAGAAAAGATAATGATTGCACCGCGCTCTTTCTCTTTTAAGATGACCTGCTTGAGCAACTCAGTATTGACTGGATCCAAACCACTAAAAGGCTCATCTAGGATAATCAAGTCTGGCTCATGGATTAGGGTGATAATCAGCTGAATTTTCTGCTGATTCCCTTTGGAGAGGCTCTTGATTTTGTCGGTCAATTTCCCCTTCACTTCCAATTTCTCCATCCATTGAGGGAGTTTTTCCTTGACTTCTTTAGCATCCATGCCTTTTAGAGTCGCCAAGTAACGAACTTGCTCAAGAACTGTCAACTTGGGCATGAGGCTACGTTCCTCAGGCAGATAGCCAATCCGAGCGTAGGTTTCCTGACGAATCTCCCGCCCATCCAGACTGATCTCTCCTTGGTACTCCAAAAATTTCAACATACTGTGGAAAATCGTTGTTTTCCCAGCACCATTCTTCCCGACCAAGCCCAGAATCCTTCCTGGACTTGCCTGAAAATCGACACCAAACAAGACTTGCTTGGAACCGAAACTTTTCTCTAGATTTCTTACTTCTAGCATCTTCCACCTCCGAAATATGTTGCACTTATTATACTCCTTTTTGATAGCCTTTACAACGATTTATGTCCATTTTATCGGATTATAAGTAGCAAAAGTATCCTTTCTCTAATAAATTTTAAGTATTTCAGCGATAGCTTTAGTATAACTCATTAAAGACTTTCTGAGATGGCTTCCTCCTCAACTATCGCTTTTCTCTTCTGAACTGTCCTTTTGAAACTAAAAATCCACCCCGAGGGATGGATTTTAGACTATTAACGCACTTCTGCATTCACTTTTTCTTCCAGTGATGCTTGGATTTTTTCCATATAGCGTGCGACTTCTTCGTCTGTTAAGCTATCTTCTGGATTTTGGAAGGTCAAGCTATAGGCCATTGACTTCATGCCAACTCCCAGTTTTTCGCCTGAGAAGACGTCAAAGAGTTTGATATCAGTCAAACGTTTCACGCCTGCAGCTTGGATAGCATCTACAACTTCTTGATGAGTGACTTCTGCCTTGAGGAGTAGGGCCACGTCACGGCTGACTGCTGGGAATTTTGTGATTTCCACAAATGGAGCAGCTGGTTGAAGGGCAGCTTCAATGGCTGAAAGGTTAAGTTCAGCTACATAAGTTTCTGGGATATCGTAGGCCTTCGCAGTGACTGGATGCACTTGGCCAAGGAAACCAAGAACTTGGTCACCGAGTGAGATTACGGCTGTACGTCCTGGATGAAGGCTAGCGATTTCAGATGTTGCTGTATAAGTTACTTGGAGTCCCAAACGAGCAAAGAGAGTTTCAAGGATTCCCTTAGCATAGAAGAAATCAACTGGAACTGCTGCTGTTTGGAAATCTTTTTCAGCAACCAAGCCTGTCAAGGCAAAGGCAAAGCTGTTGATTTCGTTTGGTAGGTCTTCTTTTGGATTGCCTGTTTGTTCAAAGACTTTTCCAATCTCGTAAAGAGCCAAGTTTTTGTTCTTACGAGCCACATTGTAGGCAACCGTATCAAGGATACCTGAGACCATATTTTGACGGAGAACGGAGCGATCCACTGTCATTGGCCACATAAGTTCTGTAAGGTTACTTGGTTGAGCTGTGAACTCAACTGCTTTTTCAGGAGTTGTTAGAGCGTAGGTAATGATTTCTGTCAAGCCTGCTCCTTCAGCAATCGTACGGACTTGGCGACGCAATTTTTGTGTTGCAGTCAATTCACCTGCTGTACCATCATCTTTTGGAAGACTGGTTGGCAAACGGTCATAACCATAGATACGAGCGATTTCTTCAAAGAGGTCCGCTTCGATGGCGATATCCCAACGACGACGTGGGACGCTAACGGTAAAGCTTTCTGCATTGCCAGAAAGGCCAAATCCAAGACGACGGAAGACATCTTCGACATCAGCGTATGAAAGTTCTGTTCCAAGGACACGGTTGACATCGGCAAGAGTTGAAGATACTTCTACATCCGAAGTGTCAAGCTCACCCGCTGAAACGATGCCCTTACGCACCGTCGCACCTGCAAGTTCTGCAATCATGCTAGCTGCAGCATCCAAGGCCTCATTGACTGTTGCCACATTGATGCCTTTTTCAAAGCGAGAAGACGACTCAGAACGAAGGTTGAGGCGTCCGCTAGTCTTGCGAATCGATTTGCCATTGAAAACAGCCGCTTCAAGGACAACACGACTAGATTTCTCAGAGATTTCTGTTGCTTGACCGCCCATGACACCTGCAAGGGCTACTGGTTTGTCAGCGACAGTGATGATTAAGTCATTTGTTTCCAAGTCACGTTCTTCACCATCCAAGGTCACCAATTTTTCACCAGCACGCGCTTCACGCACACGAATCTCGCTTCCTTCAAAGGTATCCAAGTCAAAGGCATGCATCGGTTGACCAAAGTAAAGCAGGATGTAGTTGGTTACGTCAACTACGTTATTGATCGGACGAATCCCTTCGTTCATAAGAAGGTTTTGCAACCATTGTGGACTTGGTGCGATGGTTGCATTGTCCAAGATACGGGCTGCATAGTAAGGCGCCTTGTCGGTATCGATACTTACAGAAAGTGCATCTGCTGCAGCTTCATTTGTTTCTGTTAAACTGAATTCTTTAAAGTTGACTGCCTTGTCATAGATGGCTGCCACTTCATGAGCCACCCCACGCATAGATAGAGCGTCTGCACGGTTTGGCGTGATAGAAAGTTCGATGATTTCGTCATCCAAGTCTAGGTAAGAGAAAACTTCATCCCCAGGAACAGCATCTTGAGGCAATATTTGGATTCCATCTGCGAATTCCTTCGGTACGACCGAGTCAGAAATACCTAGTTCACCAAGCGAACAGATCATTCCAAGTGACTCTAAACCACGGATTTTCCCTTTTTTAATCTTGTAATTATCAGCAATACGAGCTCCCGGAAGTGCCACCATGACCTTGATACCAGCACGCACATTTGGGGCACCACAAACGATTTGACGGGCTTCTTCTTCGCCAACGTTAACCTGACAGACATGCAAGTGAGTTTCTGGCACATCTTTGCAAGACAAGACCTCACCGACGACAATTTTTGAGAGACCGGCAGCCGGTGATTCGACACCTTCGACCTCAATCCCTGTAGTTGACATTTTCTCAGCCAACTCTTGTGATGGCACATCAATGTCCACCAATTCTTTTAACCATTTATAAGATACAAGCATAATTCTGATTGTAAGATCTCACCGAGTAAGACCTTTTCAATTCCTTTCTTTTTCTTCGAGTCAGTCGTTTCTTTTTTAACTATATAAAATGTGAGCGACTGTATAGGACTGTGTTTCAGGTTTCAATCTTATTTAAACTGTTCTGAGAAGCGGACATCCCCTTGGTAGAAGCCACGGATATCGTTGATTCCGTAACGGAGCATAGCGACACGCTCTTGTCCAAGACCAAAGGCAAATCCAGAATAAACAGTCGCATCGATTCCACTCATTTCAAGGACACGTGGGTGAACCATACCGGCCCCCATAATCTCAATCCAACCTGTTTTCTTACATACGTTACAGCCTTCTCCACCACACTTGAAGCAAGAAACATCCACTTCAACAGATGGCTCTGTGAATGGGAAATAAGATGGACGCAAACGGATCTGACGCTCTTCACCGAACATCTTTTGGACAATCAACTGAAGGGTTCCTTGAAGGTCTGCCATAGAGATGTTTTTCCCAACAACCAATCCTTCGATTTGGTGGAACTGGTGACTGTGGGTTGCATCGTCCGTATCACGACGGAACACACGCCCTGGTGAGATCATCTTCAAAGGACCTTTTGAAAAATCATGAGCATCCATAGCACGCGCCTGAACTGGAGACGTGTGAGTACGGAGCAAGATTTCTTCTGTGATATAGAAAGTGTCCTGCATATCGCGGGCTGGGTGATCTTTTGGGAGGTTCATACGCTCGAAGTTATAGTAGTCTTGCTCCACTTCAAAACCATCCACGACTTGGTACCCCATCCCGATGAAAATATCTTCGATTTCTTCACTGGTTTGTGTGAGGACATGACGATGCCCAGTCGCAACTGGGCGACCTGGAAGTGTCACATCAATGCTCTCGCTAGCTAGTTGAGCTGCGACTTTCTTTTCTTCCAAGAGCTTAGCTGTTTCTTCAAAGGCTGCCGTCAAAACATCACGAGCTTCATTAACATGTTTCCCGATGATTGGACGCATCTCAGCAGAGACATCTTTCATCCCTTTGAGGATTTCCGTAAGCGACCCTTTTTTACCAAGGACAGAGACACGCAAATCTTGCATTTCTTTTTCATTTTCAGCAGTAATCTGCTTCAAGCTAGCCAGCGTTTCTTCGCGAAGCGCTTTTAATTGTTCTTCAATAGTTGACATAATTCCTCCATCAGTCTCTCGTAGATAAAAAGAAAACCACATGCCAAAAACTCCACTCGGAGCGTTGACACGCGGTACCATCCGTTTTCATCTGACAAGTCAGACCTTCATTTCTAAATCCATGCGCAAGTGAATTCACCCAGCTTTCATATAGAGAGCTTGCAGTCACGGCTCTCCTCCCTGATATACTTCCCTTGAGTTACTAGTCTTGCGGATTCCTATTCAATTACTACTTAGTTTATCAGATTTTTAGTTAAAAAACAAGTTAGATTAGACTAATTTCAATATAAAAAGGAACAAGACACAATGCATTACCTATTTGTAGGATCTGTTTCACCTGCTTTCCTTTTCAATAAAAGAGTTGCTGCTTGATTAAAACCATCACACCAGTTATACCATTTTGCTTCATACTCATCTTGAGATACGATATGATTTTTTAAATCCAGAACAGAGTAAATCTTTCTTTCCTCACAAGCTTGCGCATAGAGATAATACAGTTCATCGCCACCATCTCTATCCCACTCAGCAGAAATCGTATCCCTACCTGCCAATAAAGCCTGATAAGCCCTGTGATGCCCGTCTGTAATCAACAAGCAGTCTCCGAATGCAAGAACACTGATTGGAGCAACATTGATTATTTCTACCGACTGATAAAGCATCTGGATATCTTGTAACTTCTTTTCTGATAAGTATAGTTGAGTCGGATGGAGATCTGTTATATTGACTTTCATTTCTTTTTCCTCAAAGGAATTTGATGCTCACTTCTGCTTGCCTTTAAATCGCCATTGGAAGCGAAGCTTGTCATAGAAAGGAAATTCGATAAACAAGACTCCCAAGCCCACACAGAAACTGGCAAGAACATCTGATGGGTAGTGAACTCCCAGATAGACCCGAGATAGAAGCACACTGACTAGGTAGACCCCAAGGACGATTTGCACAATTTTTCTCCAAACCGGATCTTTAATCCGTTGACTGAGAATGACAATCAAGGTCCCTACCATCAAAGTTACAGCCAGAGAATGGCCACTTGGAAAAGAAAATCCTTTCTCCTCTACCAGATGTAAGATAGCTGGTCGTGGACGCTGGTAAATATTTTTAAAGGTCACGATCAAAAGACCGGCTAAGGCTAGATTGCCCGTCATGAAGTAGCTTTCTATCTTCCACTGCTTACGATAAAAGATAAAGGCTGCGATGGCAACCCAGGTGATGATTACTGGGATATCAATCAAATGCGTAAGCGCACGGAACAGAACAGTCAAATAATCTGGCAAGTCCCCACGAAGTGCAGTCTGAATCGGTTGATCAAAACCGACCAGTGTTTCAGGATAGAACTTAACCATATAGCCAAGAAGGACGAAAAGTAAAAGGGCAAAACTGCCCTTCATTAAAAATGTTTGTTTATCTCTCATAATGTTTTAAGGTTGGTTTCAAGAGGACGTATAACAACCAGAATGAAACGGCAAAGATTAAACCTTCAATCAGGTTAAAAGGTAAAACCATGGTCATCAAGTAGTTAGAAAGTCCTATAATTTCTCTAATATCAAAGTTGGCAAACTGCGCGTATAAAGGAACCGCATAGACATAGTTGAGAACCAACATAGCAGCAGTCAAGCCGACAGTTCCCGCTAGAGATGCTAGTAGGAAACGAAGGGTGCTGCGTTCCTTTTTCCAAATCAAACCAAAGACGATAACAAAAACTCCCAAGGCCACGATATTCATTGGCAAACCAATGTAAGTATTCACTCCTTGGCTATTCAGAAGCAACTTCAAGAGTGATCGCAACAAGAGAATCCCGAGAGCAGCAGGCAAGTCCATGACCACCAAGCCCACAAGGACTGGCAAGATACTAAACTCGATCTTGAGGAAGGTCGCCGCTGGCAAGAGCGGAAAGTCAAAGTACATCAGCACAAATGAAATGGCTGATAAAATCGCAATGGTCGAAAGTCGACGTGTGTTTGTCATAACAGGTTCCTCCAATTTTCTATAAAATCAGAAGAAGTTGGAAAGGATCCCTCTATCTATTCTCAATTTTTATATCCCAAAAGTTCCCCCTCACTCTTTTGAGCAAGCGGTTGCAATTCATCTATAAACTCATCAGAACAGACAAAGCCATTCTTTCGTCTTCTCCCATCCAGACTATACTGTCGGTTGTGGAATCGCACCACATCAGCTTGCGCTCGCGGACTTCTTTAAGGGAAGGAAATAGAGTTTTTTCTTTTAGACTAGGCGACAAGCTGTAGGCATAACTTCCAGTTAGGCAAAACTTGTCAACAAAGTTTTAAAGGAAAAATTTTTTCCTAATGATACTCAATGAAAATCAAAGAACAAACTAGGAAGCTAGCCGCGGGCTGTACTTGAGTACGGCAAGGCGAAGCTGACGTGGTTTGAATTGGATTTTCGAAGAGTATTAAAGTCACCGCCGGTCGGGAATCACACCCAGCCCTGAAGACCCTTTAATCATAACAAAAAACGCTTGCAAGTGCAAGCATTTTGATTATTTCAATTTATCTGCTTCATAGGTGTGAACAAGCTCAAGACCTGCAAAGTTCTGCTGGCGGAGGGCTTCATAAACAATCATGCATACGGTATTGGAAACATTGAGACTGCGGACATGTTCATCGTTCATAGGAATGCGGAGAGCTGTCTCAGGATGTTCACGCATAAAGTCCTCTGGCAAGCCCTTGTCTTCACGTCCGAAAAGAAAATAGTGGTCTTCGTCAGTCGATAAATCCACCTCAGAATACACTTTCTCAGCAAATTTCGAAATCAGATAGACTTGTCCTTTCATCTGAGACATAAAGTCTGCCAAGTTATCATAAAAATGAATCTCTAACTTATCCCAATAATCCAAACCAGCCCGTTTCATCTTGCGATCATCAATGGGAAAGCCCATTGGTTTAATGATGTGGAGGGGAGAATTGGTCGCAGCGCAGGTACGCGCAATGTTACCTGTATTTTGCGGAATCTGAGGTTCAAATAATACAATGTGATTTGTCATGACGGGTTTCCTTTTACCATTGCAAAAAAATAGCCACACTGCCCGGAGTCAAGCTCAGCAAACAGCGTGGTTAAGGCGTCGTTAACTTACCTCACAACAGGTTTGAAGTAAATCAGCGAAACTACTTCCTTAGTATAACACTTTCAGAATCATTGTCAATAGAAATGACTTGATTTTTTTACTTTTTTTGATGATATTTTCATGTTTGGTTATTCCCTTTCTGAAAAGGTATGGTAAAAGAGCCAAATCACTTCAAATCAGTGGCATTGTCATAGCAGTTAAACAAATGTATCTTCAAAACTTGAAAAAAGCCTTTCTTCCCCTAAAAATCGCCTTAGCAAGTGCATTTTTTGCTAAAAAAGGGTATGATAGTTACATCATGAAAAAGTAGGTTTTTTATATGAAAATTGTCCTTGTTGGTGGAGGGAAAGTTGGTTTCGCCCTCTGTCGTTCACTGGTTGCAGAAAACCATGACGTTGTCCTCATCGAACAAGATGAGGCTGTCCTCAATCACATTGTCAGTCGCTATGATATCATAGGTCTCCTTGGAAATGGTGCTGACTTTGCCATCTTAGAGCAAGCCGGTGTCCAAGAGTGCGATATCTTTATCGCCCTAACCGAACACGATGAAGTGAATATGATTTCAGCGGTACTTGCTAAAAAAATGGGCGCTAAAGAAACCATCGTTCGGGTGCGAAATCCTGAATACTCTAATGCCTATTTTAAAGAGAAAAATATTCTTGGATTTTCACTTATTGTTAATCCTGAGCTCCTAGCAGCGCGTGCGATCTCAAATATCATTGATTTCCCTAATGCCCTCTCTGTCGAACGATTTGCTGGAGGTCGGGTCAGTCTCATGGAATTTGTTGTCAAGGACTCTAGCGGTCTTTGTCAAATGCCAATCTCAGACTTCCGTAAAAAGTTTGGTAATATCATTGTCTGTGCTATGGAGAGGGATCATCAACTTATGATTCCAAGCGGTGATGTTATTATCCAAGACAAGGATAGGATTTTTGTTACGGGAAATCGTGTAGATATGATGCTTTTCCATAACTATTTTAAATCTCGTGCAGTGAAAAGCTTACTTATCGTTGGAGCTGGAAAGATCGCTTATTATCTACTCGGCATTTTAAAAGACAGTCGCATTAATACCAAGGTCATCGAGATCAATCCTGAAAGAGCTCGTTTCTTCAGTGAAAAGTTCCCCAATCTCTATATTGTCCAAGGAGATGGAACTGCAAAAGACATTTTGCTTGAAGAAAGTGCTCCCCACTATGATGCAGTCGCAACCTTGACTGGGGTTGATGAGGAAAATATCATCACTTCTATGTTTCTTGACCGTGTTGGCGTCCATAAGAATATCACCAAGGTCAACCGAACAAGCCTTTTAGAGATTATCCACGCGCCTGATTTTTCAAGTATTATCACACCAAAAAGCATCGCAGTGGATACCATTATGCACTTTATCCGTGGTCGAGTAAACGCTCAGTATTCAGACCTTCAAGCCATGCACCATCTCGCAAACGGTCAAATTGAAACTCTCCAATTCCAAATCAAGGAAGCTAATAAAATGACTGCCAAACCTCTATCACAGTTGAAATTAAAAAAAGGGGTTCTCATCGCAGCCATTATCCGAAAAGGAAAAACAATCTTCCCTACTGGAGAGGATATGCTTGAGGTGGGAGACAAGTTACTCGTGACGACCTTATTGCCAAATATCACCAAAATTTATGATTTGATTGAGAGGTAAAAAATGAATAAAAGTATGATTCGTTACCTCCTCTCAAAGCTTCTCTTGATTGAGGCTGTTCTTCTCCTAGTTCCTGTTAGTGTAGCGATCTATTACCAAGAATCCAGTCAAGTATTTATCGCTCTCTTTTCTACGATTGGAATTTTAGTCCTTCTCGGTGGCCTAGGCGTTTTACGGAAACCGAAAAACCAACGGATTTATGCCAAGGAAGGGGTCTTAATTGTTGCCCTCTGTTGGATTCTATGGTCTTTCTTTGGTGGCCTCCCCTTTGTCTTTTCAGGACAAATCCCCAGCATTATCGATGCCTTCTTTGAAATCAGTTCTGGATTTACAACTACAGGAGCAACTATTCTGAACGATGTTTCCGTCCTCACTCGTTCCCTCCTCTTCTGGCGAAGTTTCACCCACTTGATCGGAGGGATGGGGGTACTCGTCTTTGCGCTTGCCATTATGGACAATGCCAAGAATAGCCACTTGGAGGTGATGAAGGCTGAGGTCCCTGGACCCGTCTTTGGCAAGGTCGTATCCAAGCTAAAAAACACTGCCCAGATTCTCTATCTGCTTTATCTGGCTCTCTTCTCCCTTTTTGTGGTTATCTACTACCTAGCAGGTATGCCTCTCTATGATAGTTTTGTCATCGCTATGGGAACGGCAGGAACTGGGGGATTTACCGTCTATAACGACGGAATTGCCCACTATGGTAGCTCACTCATCACCTATCTAGTTAGTATCGGAGTTCTGGTTTTTGGAGTTAACTTCAATCTCTACTACTACCTCATGCTCCGTCGGGTTAAGGCTTTCTTTGGAGATGAAGAACTACGAGCATATATCATCATTGTTCTAGTTTCTACCGGCTTGATTACGCTTAATACGCTCCACCTCTATCAAGGTGTCTCTAAGAGTGTTGAAATGGCCTTCTTCCAGGTTTCCAATATCATCACGACAACAGGTTTTGGTTACGGAGATATTACCAACTGGCCCCTCTTCTCCCAATTTATCCTCCTCTTCCTCATGGGAATCGGTGGATCAGCTGGCTCAACTGCAGGTGGTCTTAAGGTGATCAGAGGACTTATCCTCTCTAAAATCGCAAAAAATCAGATTTTGTCCACTTTATCCCCTCACCGTGTTTTGACTCTACACGTCAATAAAACTGTGATTGATAAGGATACCCAGCACAAAATTCTTAAATATTTTACTATCTATATGATGATTATTCTCTCTCTCATCTTTATCGTCAGTCTTGATAGCAATGATTTTCTAGTCGTAACCAGTGCTGTCTTCAGCTGTTTTAACAATATCGGACCTATTCTAGGTACAACCTCGAGTTTTTCCATCTTTAGTCCCATCTCTAAAATCCTCCTCTCCTTTGCAATGATTGCAGGTCGCTTAGAGATTTACCCAATTTTGCTACTCTTTATGAAACGCACTTGGTCTAAACGCTAATGATAATACAATTCCCCTTTTACAAGCCAGTAGAAGGGGAATTTTTCTATTAAAAATGAGAAGACCTTTCGGTCCTCTCCTAATTTGTTTATTCTTTAAGAGCTTTCTTGTAACGAGCAAGTTCTGCTTGGTTAGCCCAAACGTAGTGACCTGGACGAATTTCTACCATAGATGGCTTGTCTGTCTCATAGTCATGTTGGTCAGGATCGTAAACTTTCAAAACCTTCTTGCGTTCCAAGATTGGATCTGGAATCGGCACAGCAGATAGAAGTGCTTGAGTGTATGGATGGACAGGATTGTTAAACAACTCCTCTGTCTCCGCCACTTCGACGATAACTCCCTTATAGATAACCGCGATACGATCTGAGATAAAGCGAACAACTGACAAATCATGCGCGATAAAGAGATAGGTCAAGCCCAACTCTTTTTGGAACTTCTTGAGCAAGTTCAAGACTTGCGCACGCACTGATACGTCCAAGGCTGAAATTGGCTCATCCGCAATAACGAAATCAGGTTCCATCACAAGGGCACGGGCAATCCCGATACGCTGACGTTGACCACCAGAAAACTCGTGTGGGTAACGGGTCAAGTGTTCTTTCAAAAGCCCAACTTCATGAATCATCTTTTGAACTTTTTCTTTTCGATCTTCTTCATCTTTAAACAAGTGATAGTTGTAAAGACCTTCAGAGATGATATAGTCAACTGTTGCACGCTCATTCAAGCTAGCTGCAGGGTCCTGGAAAATCATCTGGATGCGACGGATCAAATCTGATGATTCCTTATGAGATTTTTTCCCATTAATCTTATGACCATCAAAGATGATTTCACCTTTACTAGTATTATTTAAACCAATAATGGCACGACCAATCGTTGTTTTCCCACTACCAGACTCACCAACAAGAGAGAAGGTTTCTCCCTTGTTGATAAAGAAGTTGGCGTTTTTAACCGCGACAAACTTCTTACTTCCTTCACCGAAGGAAATTTCTAAATCTTTAATTTCTACTAATTTTTCAGACATTTCCTTCCTCCTAGTCTTCTAGATGAGCAAAGCCCATTTTATCACGAATTTTGTCATGCAAATCTGCAATGACTCCAGGTTTTTCAACTTTAGGAGCATTCTCATGAAGCAACCAAGTCTTAGCCCAGTGAGTATCCGTGACTGAAAACTGAGGTGCTTTCTGTTCAAAGTCAATTTGCATCGCATAATCTGAACGAAGGGCAAAGGCATCACCTTTCAACTCAGTATAAAGAGACGGTGGTGTTCCAGGGATAGAGTACAATTCCCCTTTATCGTCAGCAAGCTGAGGCAAGCTAGACAAGAGACTCCAAGTATATGGATGACGTGGGTCGTAGAAAACTTCCTCAACAGTTCCGTATTCTACAATTTCCCCAGCATACATAACCGCTACCTTATCGGCAATACTTGCTACCACACCAAGGTCATGGGTGATAAAGATAATGGTAAAGTGGTACTCATTTTGCAAGGTTTTAAGCAAATCAATGATTTGCGCTTGAATGGTAACGTCAAGGGCCGTTGTTGGCTCGTCACAGATCAAGATATCTGGACGACAGGCAAGGGCAATTGCAATAACAATACGTTGGCGCATCCCTCCAGAATATTGGAAAGGATACTCTTCAAAACGTTTTTCAGCATCTGGGATTCCGACCTTGTTCATATAGTCGATTGCCATCTCTTTGGCTTCCTTAGCTGTTTTCCCTTGGTGTTTAACGATAACTTCAGTGATTTGGCTACCGATTGTATTGATTGGGTCCAAACTTGTCATAGGGTCTTGGAAGATGGTCGCAATTTTAGCACCACGAATCTTCTCCCATTCTTTGTTAGAAGTAAGAGCAGTCAAGTCTTGTCCACGATAGTCGATGCTTCCTTGGGCAATACGTCCATTGTCTTCTAACATCCCTGTAAAGGTTTTTGTTAAAACAGATTTACCAGAACCGGACTCACCTACCAAGGCAAGAACTTCTCCTTCAATCAGGTCCAGAGACACTCCTCGGATAGCCGTCAGAACTTTGTCACGAACGTCAAATTCCACGACAATATCACGAGCAGTCAAAATTACATTACTTTCTTTTGTCATGTCTACTCCTATCTATGTGTACGTGGATCACTAGCATCCGCTAGGTTTTGACCAACAACAAAAAGAGATAGGGATACCAAGATCAAGGTTGTCAACGGAATCCAGAACAAGTAAGCGTTGGTCGTAACGTTTTGTGAGTAATCTGAGATCAAACGTCCCAAACTTGGCACTGTTACAGGTAATCCCAATCCAAAGAAGGAAAGGAAGGCTTCATAAGAGATGAAGCTTGGCAACATCAAGGTCATCGTAGAAACAATAACAGATACCAATTGCGGCATGATGTTTTTAACGATGATTTTAAAGGTTGGTGTTCCAAGTGTTTGAGAAGCAAGGTTGTATTCCAAGTCACGGTAACGCATGATTTGGATACGAATCATATAAGCAATCCCAATCCAAGTTGTCACACTCATGGCAAAAATCAAATTCCAGAAACCAGCACCAATTGAGTAAGTCAAGACAATGACAATCAAGAGAGATGGAATGTTTGAAATAATGTTATAAACTTCCATCATGATACGGTCAACGGATTTTGAAATCCCCCAGATTCCACCAACAATAACCCCAATTACAAGGTTGATAAAAGTTGCGATTACAGAGATGAGGATAGAGTTACGCGCACCAAACCAAACCCCGTCAAACAAGGATTTACCATTACTATCTGTACCAAACCAATGTTCAGCATTGGGTTTGATAAAACGAGCAGAAAAGTCATTGACCTTACTTACATCGTTGAAGTCAAAGTTTGAGAACATTGGGTAAATAAAGCTCATCAAGATAATGGCAACCAAAATCCCCAACATAATGACTGTTGATTTTTTCTTTAGAAATTGTCTAAATACAGAACCCCAGTATGAATAGGCAGGAGCATCAATTGTTTCAGAGGCAAAATCGTCACGTTTTACGAACTGAAATTTTTCTTTATCGATTGTTGACATTATTTGCCTCCTTTCTCTGTCAATTTAATACGTGGGTCAAGCATGGTCATCCAGATGTCTCCTACAAAGAGTGAGAAGATAGAAATACATGTGAAAATGAAGACAAGACCAACTACCATTGAGTTATTTGATGCCTTAACAGAGTCAATCAACATTTTACCCATACCTGGGAAGGCGAAGACTGTTTCTGTCAATGTTGCACCACCAATAACCCCGATTACGGCACCAGGAATACCTGAAACCAAAGGAACCATGGCATTTTTAAAGATGTGTTTATTTGAAATTTCTTTTTCAGACAAACCTTTTGCACGAGCAAAACGAACGAAGTCCTGAGATTGCAAGTCGATCATGTAACGACGAATCCAGATAGCTGTACTTGGTGCACCCAGCAAACCTAGAATGACTGCTGGCAAGACATATGAACGCCAGTCCCCTGCTCCCAAGATAGGAAATGAATCTGGCAGACCGATAGATGATCCAATCAAGCGCACGATATAAACCAAGGCAATCGTTGGAAGGGCAAGCAAGAAGGTTAGAGCACCTGTCGAGAAGCTATCAATCCAAGTATTCTTGTGGCGAGCCATAGCAGATCCAAGTGGAATCGCAATCGCATACGAAATAATCAAACCAATCAAACCAGCAACCGCTGAGCTTGCGATCATTGAAGGATATTGATAATTGCTTTCTGTAGCTGTATATGGATCGTCTTTACCATAGTTGGCTACTTCACGCGCATCTGCTTGACTTGGAGATTTGTAAGTACGAGAGTAAATATCTACAGATGAAGTCTTTTTACCTGTAGGGAATTGAACTTCTGATGTCTTAGTTTGTCCCTGACCTTGTGTGATAACTTGAAGCACTGGTGTGTTTGCATAAGTTGGGTAAGAGTCACCCAAGTTAATGTTCACAAAGTTCTGGTGTACAAATGGGAATTGATTGTTGAAATACAAAAGGTATTTATGTTTTGTACCTGAACCAACCAATGACCAACCAATAGCAGGGTCATTTTCAAAACGAAGATAACGTTGCAAGTTTGGATTTTCAGGATCTTGAATCTTGTTTGTATGATCAATATCAATCAAGTTCGCATAGAATTTGAAAACACGTTCAAAAATTGGAATTTCACGCGTAGCATAGAATTGACCACTTTCTGAGAACTCACCGAGTGTCCAACCATTTCCTAGTTGGTTGATGTATTTTTCGTAGATTGCCTTATTGGTATCATTGGCATCCACTGTTACAGATGAGTCCATTGTGCTCGCTCTTTCTTGCAACTCCTTGGTATCGTAGTACTCGATATAGCCCATCCGTTCATAAACGGTATTTTCATAATTATCCCGCTTGTCCGGCGTCGTTGCAATCTTGTTATAGTTGGTATCCTGCTTGAAAATCAGTTTTCGAGGAACCATCGTATAGATAATTGTGTAGGTCAAGGTTGTCACCAAGAAAATAGACAACAATGAACGCAATACACGCATAAAAATATATTTCTTCATATCGTTTCCTTTTAAAATCCCAAAAGAACCTTCTCCTCATGGAGAGAAAGTTCTCTTGAGAGTTATTTATTTAACGTGATTAGCCAATTCTTTTTGAACTTTTTCGTTTGATTCTTTTTTCTCTTTGAGCCATTTTTCACGAGCTTGTTCATAATCAGCTTTTGTTACAACCTTGTCTTGTAACTGAATATACTTAAAGTATACGTCTGAGCCCTTATCTCCAGATTGACTGTATGATGCAGAGAAAGGCACAACACGAGAAATGATTGGTGCAGCACCACTTGATGACATAGCTGGCAAGAAGAGTGAGCTATCTGTCAACCAAGCTTGGGCAGCCGCATATTTTTCATAACGAACATTCAAGTCACTTGTTTCTTTTCCTGCTTCATCAACTAACTTATCGTATTCTTTCAAACCAACTTGAGCCGCTGCAGCATTATCTGCACCTTCGTAACCCATATAGGTTTTTGTTTGTTCAGCATTCGTTGTTTTCAAGATATCAAGGTAAGTTGATGGATCTTCATAGTCAGGGTTCCATCCAACAGCACCTGAGAGATCCCAATCTTCTGCCGCTGCGCTAGCTGCGTAGTATGTAATATTCTGTAGTTCATCTGTAGTGATTTGTTGGATATCGATGACTACGTTTTCTTCTCCAAGTACTGTCTCAACGGATTGTTTGAAGGATTGAATACGTGCGATATAGTTTTTAGATGTTTGGTCTACTGGGATATCCAAGTGGATAGGGAATTTCACACCTTCTGCTTCCAATGCTGTTTTAGCTTTGGCAAATTCGGCTTTGGCTTTATCGGCGTTGAAAAGTCCATCTTGACCATCCGCAAAGTTTACATTCTTCCATTCATCACCGTAAGCCGCCATCTTTTCAGTTACCAAGTCACCGAAAGTTTTTTCGCCTGCAGAGACAAAGTCTGGTTTCACAAAGAGGTTACGAACTGCAAGAGGAGCACCTTCCTTACCATTAATTTGTGCTGAGTAAGAAGTACGGTCAAAGGCAAAGTTCAAAGCCTGACGGAAGTCCTTGTTAAGAAGGGCTTTCTTAGTAGAAGTCTTCTCTTCATCAGTTGTCTTAGAAGTGTATTTGTAACCTTGACGGTCAATATTTACACCCAAACCACCAATACCTGGACCTGATGGAGTGTAGTAGATATTGTCTTTGTATGTTTCTTCTACCTTAGAGTAGTTTGAACTTGTTGGGAAGAGACGGGCATAGCTATAAGCCCCACTTGTAAAGTTACGTTCAATTGATTCTTGATCTGAACCATCATAGTAAGCAAGTGTTACTTTATCAAGATGAACATTGTCTTTGTCCCAATAGTTTTCATTCTTCACAAATTCGATAGATGACTTAGCAGTCAAACCTCTCAGCAAGAATGGTCCATTGTAAAGCAATGATGTAGGGTCAGTCGCTTTACCAAAATCAGATCCTTTTGATTTTTCAAATTCTTCGTTCAATGGCCAGAAGATTGAGTAGGCCAGCTTAGAGTTCCAGTATGGTTCTGGTTTGTTCAAAGTGTATTCAAGGGTGTAATCATCAACTGCTTTTACACCGACTGAAGCAAAATCTTTATTGTTTCCAGCTATATAGTCAGCTAGACCTTTAACTGAATCTTCTGCTAGATACTTAGCTGCTGATTTATTGTCAGCTGCGTGTTTCAAACCATTTACAAAGTCTTTGGCTGTTACTTCAGCATACTCTTCGCCATCAGATGTCATCCATTTGACACCTTTACGAATCTTGTAGGTATAAGTCAAACCATCTTTTGAAACTGACCAGTCTTCTGCAACTGCAGGAACTAAATTCCCATACTTGTCGTTTGTGAAAAGACCGTCGATACCATTTGAAGTGGCAACCTTAGTACTTTGTTTCCCTGAAATGAGGTAATCCAACGTTTCTGGGTCAGCTGTATAAACATAGCCATAATTTTTTGGCGCTGTTGAATCAGATGATTTTGAAGAACCACAAGCAGCTAGTACTCCTGCTGCTAATAAAGCAACACCTGCTGCAACAAATACTCTACTTTTTTTCATGTTTTTAACTCCTCTTGAAAAATTTAGGCTTATTGGAAATTATAACATATATTTTTTAAAAAGTAAACGAATTTTCAGAATATTTTGGCGCATTTCCTCAAAAAACTTCTATTTGTCAAAATTTCTGCATTCTTTGTTTGTTTCTTCAAGAAATACTTTCTAGTCTGATCTTCTTTAGAAAGGGATTTTTACAAGCTTTTTCTCACTTCTTCAATCATCATCTGTTTTCCTAAATTGGATTTTAGAATAAGAAACTATTGACGGGAAATGATTTTCAAGGTATAATAATAAACGTTGAGGCGGTATAGCCAAGTGGTAAGGCACGGCTCTGCAAAAGCTTGATCGTCGGTTCAAATCCGTCTACCGCCTTTCAATACCTGAATTAACAGGAATCAACCAAATGAAAAACCCGTAAAATCGGGCTTTTTTGTTATTCCAAATAGATAGGGATAACTGTATCTACCATATAGGTTTACAAAAAGCAGTGACTCAAGTCACTGCTTTATTCTGTTTCTTCTTCAGGTTCTAGTTCTGTGATTTGAACTTTTACCTTGGTAACACGTCCATTTTTCACCTTATCATTGGTCAGGACGATTTGCTTGTTTTGACTGACCAGTTCATAACTGATTTTTTCAGTTGTTGGAATCGTACCAACACCCGTCAAATAATAACCGGCGATGGTATCCACATCATCGCTTTCTAGTTCGACACCAAAGTAGTTATTGAAGTCGTTAAGATTCATAGTTCCCTGTGCAATATAGGTGTCCTCACCGATTTGATGGACTTCGATTTCTGCTCGGTCTGTCTCGTCGTCGATTTCTCCAACAATCTCCTCCAGCAGGTCTTCCAGTGTGACCAGTCCAGCCATACCACCATATTCATCGAGCAAAATGGCCATTTGTCTTTGGGTATTTCGCAATTCTTTTAGCAAGTCATCCACAAAAATAGTTTCAGGAACAAAGAGTGGATCTTGTAAGATCTTCTTCCAGACAATATTTTCAAAGCCATCTGCATAGGCGGCGTTTAGCAAACGCTTGGTATGAATCAAACCAATCACATTGTCCTTATCCCCATCATAAACAGGGATACGTGAGAAATTTTGCTTTAGAATACTTTGGATAATGGTTTGACTATCATCCTGAATATCCACCATAAAGGCATCTGTCCGAGGAACCATGACTTCTCTCGCCATCAGCTCATCTAGAGAGAAGATCCCTTGTAACATCTCGATTTCGTCTGCATCCAAAGTTTCCTCACTTTTGGTCAACATGTACTCAATTTCATCTCGTGTCATCTTTTCATCAGCATCATCAAAGGTCATTGGCGTCACACGACTCAACAAATTAGTTGAAGCCGACAGAAGCCAAACAAAGGGGCTGACAATTTTCCCCAAACCAATAATGACTGGTGCGGTTCGGATGGCCAAGTTATCTTTCAGATTTAGAGCGATTCTCTTAGGATAGAGTTCCCCAAAAACAATAGAGATGTAGGTCAAAAACGCTAAAGATAAAAAACTTGCAATGGCATAAGCCGTCTCTCCGCTTCCCATCCAAGATGCAATCACTTGTCCAAGGGTATCCGCCAATTTGGCCCCAGACAAGATCGTAATCAAGGTGATACCAACTTGAATCGTTGATAAAAAGTGATTAGGGTTTTCAAGTACCTTTAACAAACGGATATAACGTTTGTCTCCTTCTTCTGCTTTTTGCTCTACTCGGGCACGATTTAGTGACACCATAGCCATTTCGGTGGCTGAGAAAAAGGCATTTAAAAAGGTCAAGATAAATAACAATACAAACTGTAGCAACAAATTCTGACTGCTCGGGTCTTCCATAGTCCTTCTCCTAAAATAGTATCTTGTGTTCCATTATATCATAAAATCCATCAGGATTCACATTATTTTTCATTTAAAGAACAGCTCCCCTGCCTATAGAAGACAAAGGAGCTGTTTTTATAGTATCTATTGTTTCTAATCTATCACTGTTACTTGACCCGTTTGGTAATCAAGTTGGATTCCCTTTTGAACATTGGGGATTAGGACATTGAATTCCAATTCGCCATCTGAAGACTTGGCTTCGATTTGTGAAGCCGATGGAACTAGGTCCTCATTTGTCGCATAGTGGAGCGTCACCCGATAACGGACCCTCTTATTTTGGTCCAAGGCTTTTCTGACCAAACTCTCATAGTAGTTCTGACCTGTCGAATCTTCAGCCTGTGCTTGGTTTGCCCAAGCTGTCTGGACTGCAATGTTCTTGGGATTGCTAGTAGAGGCATCAAAACCATCCAGACCTCCTATCAAGGCATAGCCCAGCAGGTGTCCTCTATCAACTGCATGTGTGTAGGCTCCCTTTAGATTCTTAACCTGATGCCATCCTGGTGGCGTCCAAGAGGTTGAGCCATTTCCAGTCTCTTCACGATTCTTATACTGCCGAGTCGCTTTGGATAAGATGGCATTGGCAACAGTCGGGACTGTTTCTTTTCCAACTGTCTTTGTTTTATTATCCGCATAGGGTTTGCTAGAAACCTTGGCATCTAGATTGGTTTTATTGCCATTGACAACAAAGGCCCCTGCTCCATTCCACTCGAGATTACCCTTGATTTGGTTTTTGATTGACTCAGTTAAGACACTTTCAGCAAGCTCCTGACTGGGAGCTTCTGAAGCTTGTTTTTTCTGACTAACCTTTGTTCTAGGGGAGTTTGGCGCTGTCTGCATCTGCTTGATATAGTAGCTTCCAGCAGCCAAGAGTAAGAATAGAAGTAACCCTATCAGAGCTTGTCTTGTTTTTTTGTCCATTTTTCTCCTTATTTCTTTAGAAAAAGACTGGTCTCCCAGTCTAATTTCCTGTAAATTTGCTAATCAATTCCTGCCACTTTGCTGGAGACAGGATTGCCCATGGATCCTGTCCCTTTCCTAGGATACCATAGCCAACCATCAAGCCGATCCCTAAAGCCAGAAAGCCTAGCAATAGGACGATAAAAATCAACAGTAAACGACGGAGTACATAGCGTAAATTTTTATTCTTCATCATTTGCCTCGATTCGCTGAATCTTCGCTCCTAGCTGAGCCAATTTCTCATGGAAACGGTAGTAACCTCTATCAAGGTGGACTAACTTACCGACAACTGTTTCTCCCTGCGCCACCAGACCTGTCAAAATCAAAGCAGCACTAGCGCGAAGATCCGTTGATAGAACTTCTGCCCCCTGTAAAGCCTGTCCCCCAACAATACGAGCTGTATCACGGATAATCTCTGAATGCAAGCCCATACGGCGCATTTCTTCCAAGTGTTGGAAGCGATTCTCAAACACCGTTTCCACCATGGTGGATTCCCCTTTTGCGACTGTCATCAGAGCTGTAAATTGCGCCTGCATATCTGTTGGAAAGCCTGGATGTGGTAAGGTTTTTACATGAACAGCCTTGAGATTTTCAAGTTGAGAACGAACACGGATACCTTCTGACTCCTCTGTCACTTCAACGCCCATTTCAAGTAGTTTTGAGATTAAGGGGCGATTATGTTCCCAGACTGCATCACGAACGAGGACATCGCCACCAGTCATAGCTGCAGCCACCATAAAGGTTCCGGCTTCGATACGATCTTGAACGACATTGTGGGTCGCACCATGGAGTTCCTCGACACCAGTCACTGTGATGGTTTCGGTACCAGCTCCCTTGACCTTGGCTCCCATTTCATTAAGGAGAATAGCGAGGTCAACAATTTCTGGCTCACGCGCAGCATTTTCAATGACTGTCACACCATCAGCTAGAGTCGCTGCCATCATGAGGTTTTGTGTTGCGCCGACACTAGGGAAGTCCATGTAGATATGAGCGCCATGCAGGCGTTCTGCCTTGGCTTCGATGTAACCAGCTGTCTGGGTGATTTTTGCCCCCATAGCTTCCAAACCTTTGAGGTGGAGGTCGATTGGACGACTCCCGATAGTGCACCCTCCTGGCATAGAAACTTTGGCATGGCCTACACGAGCAAGGATTGGTCCCAAGACTACAATCGATGCACGCATCTTGCTGACATACTTGTATGGAGCTTCCTCCGTGATATCACCAGTCGCATCAACCTCGACAACATGAGCTTTCTCATCAAAGTCCACCTTGGCATTCAGACCTCGAACCACTTGATTCATGGTGAAAACATCTGACAAGATTGGGACGTTCTGCAAGACTGTCTTCCCCTTGCTTGCTAGAATAGTCGCTGCCAACAAGGGTAAGACTGCATTCTTTGCTCCCTCGATCGTCACACTCCCGACCAGACGATTATCTCCGCCTTGAACCACAATTTTTTCCATAGTTGTTTCCTTTACTTTTGATTTTATAATAGTCCTCTAAGTGCTTCTTGCCACAGTTGGTACAAACTGATAAAGAATGAACTCAAGATGTAGCCCATCACAATACTAAAGAAGCCTACCAACAAACGAACTTTTTTTGTATTAGTAGCGGTCACTTTTAAAACCTTTTCCCATCTCACAAGATCCTTCAAAAGGTAAAAACTCAAATAAATAAAGAGTATATGACTACTTAGAGTGAATAATAATTGAACCATTTGACTATTATACCATCTTATCCGCTTGCGCGCTAGTTTTCGATTTTTCTACGAATTAGGGATTGTTTTTAAGGTAATCAATCGCATCCTGCAAGGTTTTAACCGGAACGATTTTCATCTCTGTTTTGATCGTTTTAGCAGCTTCTAGGGCTGTTTCATAGTTGCTTTTCGCATTGGGATCTGCTTTTTTTGCTTCCTCGGTGACTGGATTGTCAGGAGCAAAAAAGATGTTGGCTCCCTGACGAGAGGCTGCAACTACTTTTTTGTCAATTCCACCGATATCGCCAACATTTCCATCGCGATCAATGGTTCCCGTTCCCGCAACGATGCGGCCATTACGAAGTCCTGGATCTGCTATCTGGGTGTAGATAGCGAGACTAAACATGAGACCAGCACTTGGCCCGCCGATACCAGCTGTTGAAAAGCGAATTGGAACGTCACTGGTCACTTCCGTACGGTCAATCAAACCAATCCCAATCCCGTTTTTCCCGTTTTCGAGAGTGATAATTTTACCTTCTGCAGACTTGACTTTTCCGTCTTCTTCATAGGTTACCTTGACCGTATCCCCTAATTGTTGAGAATTGACATAGTCGACCAAGTCTTTTGAACTGTCAAATGTTTTGTCATTAACAGCTGTCACGGTATCTGCAATGTTCAGAATGCCCTTAAAAGTTGAATTGTCCGTCACGGTCAAGACATAGACTCCCAGATACTTGAGTTCAATATCTTTTCCAGCCGTCTTCAATCCTTGATACTTGGCCATGTTTTGAGAAGTTTGCATGTAGAACTGATTAATCCGCATAAATTCTGCATCCGTAGAGCCACCCGTAGTCTCCTTGGCACTTCTAATATCCGTGAAAGGGGTTAACCAAGCATAGACAAGATGCGACAGGGTTGCATGTCGAATCCCAACTGTCACAAACTGGTAAGCTCCTGCTTCTGTGTCTTCTGTTTCATTGACTTTCAAAACGCGACGAATATCTTCCGCTCCACCCGGAACTTCTATGTAGTATGGTAAAGGTACTACAAAGGCTAAAAAAGTCAATACTAGTGCTAGGATGACATATAAGGGCCATCTAGTTTTTTTCTTCATGTTCTAATTCCTCCACAACACTGTTTGGGACATATTGCTGAATCTCCTGACCAAACTTCAGAAGTTCTCTCACGGCCGAAGAGCTAATATAAAGATGCTCTGGGCGACTATATAGGTAAATGGTTTCGATTTCTGGAGCCAGTTGATGATTGTAGTAATCAAAACTAGACTCGTATTGCAAGTCGGTGGTATTTCGCAAGCCACGGACAAGGGTCTTAGCACCCAGTCTTCTTGCAACATCTACGACTAGTTGGTCATGAGAAGCCAGCACCTCTACATTATCTAAATGCGCCACCGCTTTTTCGACTGCTCGTTTGCGATTTTCAACAGGGAGAAAGCCTTGTTTGTGGGGATTGTAGAAAACCCCGACATAGAGCTTATCAAAGAGTTTGCTGGCACGTTCAATGATATCCAGATGTCCATTTGTCATCGGATCAAATGAACCTGTAAATAATCCAATTTTATCTGACATAAACTGTCACCTTACTAATCCCATATATTTTTTCCTTCCAGATACCTAAGCAGGCAATTTCTTCTGGTAGTTCTACAGACTTATCGGTTTCGCAGACAACCATGATCTCTTCGGAGAAAAGGTTTCTTTCTGCCATTTTTTCGATATCTGCAACGATTTGTTCCTTGGCATAGGGAGGGTCTAAAAAGACCAGGCCAAAGGGACCTTTCACTTGCTCCAAGGCCCGTTCAGCCTCCATCTTTAAGAGCTGAAATTTGGAAACTTCCTTGGTCATTTGGATGTTTTCAGCGATGATAGCTTGTGCCTTTCGATCCCGTTCCACTAAGACAGCATGGGACATCCCTCTTGACACAGCTTCAATAGATAAACCACCACTGCCAGCATAGAGATCCAAGACACGACCGCCCTCAAAATAGGGACCTATCATGTTAAAGATAGCTCCACGCACCTTATCTGATGTCGGCCTCGTCGTCTTGCCTTCTAGCGTCTTGAGGGGACGCCCTCCGTAGATTCCTGATACGATTTTCATACCGTTTATTATACCAAATTATAGGCAAAAAGAGAAAGAAAACCGAACCTTGCGGTTCGATTCTCTACAAAATATTTTCGTACGTATCGCGAACTTCTTGAGGCCAAACACTGGTCTGAACCTCTCCGATGTGTTTCTTACGAAGAAGGAACATGGCCATACGAGACTGTCCGATACCTCCACCAATTGTCAGTGGGAAAAGGCCGTTAAGCAAGGCTTTATGCCATTCCAATTCTAGACGATCTTCGTCTCCTGTAAGAGCCACTTGGCGACGAAGGGTATCCTCATCTACCCGAATCCCCATTGATGAAAGTTCAAAGGCACAACCAAGAGATTCGTTCCAAACTAGAATATCCCCATTTAACCCTTTGTAGCCATTCTCAGACTCTGTAGTCCAGTCATCGTAGTCAGGCGCACGTCCGTCATGAGGTTTTCCGTCAGGCAACTCGCCACCAATACCAATCAAGAAGACAGCACCGAACTCTTTACAGATTGCATTTTCACGCTCTTTCGGTGTTAAGTCTGGATAGCGTTCTACCAACTCTTCTGTATGGATAAAGGTGATTTGTTTTGGCAAGATGGATTCGATATCGTAGCGAGCTTCTACGGCTAGCTCTGTTAGACGAATAGCCTTGTAAATCTTCTCAACGGTTTCTTTGAGATAGGCGATATTGCGTTGACCATTTGGGATAACCTTCTCCCAGTCCCACTGGTCCACATAAACTGAGTGGGTCGCGTCGAGCGAATCTTCGTCTGGACGAAGGGCCTTCATATGAACAAACAGACCTTCACCTTCACCGAAACCAAAACGGGCTAAGGTGTGGCGTTTCCATTTGGCAAGTGAGTGAACGACTTCATAGGTTTCATCTGGAATCTGCAAGACCTTGACGGATACTGGATTTTCGACACCTGATAGGTTGTCCTGCATCCCATCCCCGACCTTGCTCAAGATAGGACCTTGAACTTCAACAACTTCTAACTTATCTTTCAAATACTGGGTAAAAGTGTTTTTGACAAAGGAAATTTCTTCTTGTTGATGAATAAAACTTTTCTTCATAAACAGCTCCTCAAAAATTAGTTAAAAGCATTATACACCTATTTCCAAGAAAAGAAAAGAGTAAATAAGAAAAAGTCAGTGCTCTTTTGAACACTGACTCTGTCATTCATTAATCGTTTCGACCAAAGATACGTAAGATGCTAAGGAAGAGGTTGATAAAGTCTAGGTAGATGCTGAGAGCCATTGAAATGACCCAACCTGTCGCTACTTGCCCTCGTGACTGCTCATAAACATAGCGAATCTTTTGGTTGTCCCAAGCAATCAAACCTGAGAAAACCAAGACCATGGCAATACTAATCATGTAGTCAAAGAAACTATTGGCTAAAAATAGATTCACAACCATGGCAATGATGAGACCAACGAGCGCCGCCATCAAAGCTCGGCCCATTCCACTCAAATCTTTCTTAGTGAAAATTCCGATTGCCGCCATGACAAAGAAAAGAAGAGCACTGGATACAAAGGCTGATAAGACGGTCCCAGGTGTATAGAAGGCTACGACAAAACTGAGCGTAAAGCCATTTAAAACAGAATAAACTAAAAATACTGGGAGAGCTGCTGGGCTATTTTTGGCAGCCATGCTACTTGCAACAAAGACCAGAGCAAGTTCTGCAAAAGTTGCAATCATCAGCCAGAGACGGCCATGCATTAAAAAGTAAACCAATTGGGACTGAAAGACTGTCAACATCAAAGCTGACACGAGAGCTGATAGACCAATCCCAAGTCCCACAAAGGCATAAACCTTGGCGTAAAATTGATTGAGGCCTGAACGTTCTTGAATAATCGTTTGATTCATTCTGATTCTCCTTTTTTTATAAATATGTCTTGATTATAACAAAGATTTTATAAATTAGCTGAAATAAAACATCAAAATGCCTGCTGCAACTGCCACGTTGAGACTTTCTGCTCGGCCTTTCATGCCTATATGAACCAGCTGATCAGCACTCTCAGCCATGACAGAACTAATCCCCTGCCCTTCATTTCCCATGACTAAAACAAAGTTCTCTAGTGAAGAAAGCTCACGATAATCCTTTGAATCTCTCGATAAGGTCGTTGCTAGAAAGGGCAAATTGCTCTTTTTTGCCTCTACTACAAAGGTGGCAACAGGCATACGATAGATAGGCAAGTGAAAATGACTTCCTTGCATGGAACGCAGAGTCTTGAGACTGTAGATATCTGCTGACTTGTCTGAGACAATAACCCCTGTAAAACCTGCAGCATCCGCAGTCCGAATCATGGTACCTACATTCCCAGGATCTTGAACATCCTCTAAAAATAGATACTTGCCCTGACGAAAATCAGGCAGACCCACTTCTTCTTTTTGAATCACTGCAACAATCCCTTGAGGAGTTTGCGTATCTGCCAAATCCAGCAAAATCTCCTCTGAAACCCAGACTGTTTGTGGAAAAGCCGCTAGCTGATCTAGGTAACTTTCTAGGGCAAAGACCTTTTCAATCGTCACCCCTGCTTGAACAGCTTCTTCAAACAAGTGCCAGCCCTCAATCAAATAAGCAGACTTTCGATATTTTTTTTGATGTAATTTCTTGGCATTTTTTACCACAGAATTGGCTTTTGAGGTTATAATAGTCATAGAAATATTATAACACAATCAAAGGGGTTTGGTATGCAAAAGGTTAGAATGATTGCCCAAGGCAGGGTGCAAGGTGTTGGTTTCCGTTGGGGTGTTGTTACTTTAGCTCTTGAAATCGGTGGCATAACTGGTCGTGTCTGGAATAACGACGATGGCACAGTGGAAATTCTTGCTCAGGCAGACTCTTCTGCCACTATGGCAAAATTTATCCAAGAAATCCGAAAAGGTCCGACACCTTTTTCAAAAGTTACCTATCTAGATGTACAAATGAGCAACTTTTCATCCTATTCGGACTTCAAAGTCGCAAATTAGGTCTCTAGAACTATTGTATATTTTACAAAAAAACAGTAGAATAGAAAGGTATAATTTTTAAAGAAGGAATGAAAACATTGAAATCTATTAAACGTTTTGCCCTCTCTGCTATGGGAGTGGCTATGCTACTCGTCTTGACAGGTTGCGTTCAGATTGATAATGCAACAGGTAAGCCAATTGGTCCCGTTTGGGATTTCTTGGGTGCTCCGATGGGAGAAGCTATCAAGTACTTCGCTACTGATAAAGGTCTAGGCTTCGGGGTCGCTATCATTATCGTCACCATTATCGTTCGTTTGATTATCTTGCCACTCGGTATCTACCAATCATGGAAGGCGACACTTCACTCTGAAAAGATGAACGCTCTCAAACATGTGCTTGAACCACATCAAACCCGTCTCAAAGAAGCAACAACTCAGGAAGAAAAACTAGAAGCGCAACAAGCTCTCTTTGCTGCCCAAAAAGAACATGGTATCAGCATGCTCGGTGGTGTAGGATGTTTCCCTATCCTCATTCAAATGCCTTTCTTCTCTGCTATCTACTTTGCTGCCCAACATACTGATGGAGTTGCTCAAGCAAGCTACCTAGGAATTCCTCTAGGGTCTCCAAGTATGATTTTGGTTGCCTGTGCTGGTGTCCTTTACTATCTTCAATCGCTCCTCTCACTTCACGGAGTAGAAGATGAAATGCAAAGAGAACAGCTCAAGAAAATGATTTACATGAGCCCACTCATGATTGTCTTCTTCTCCTTCTTCGCACCAGCCAGTGTGACGCTTTACTGGGTTGTCGGTGGTTTCATGATGATTCTCCAACAGTTCATCGTTAACTATGTTGTTCGTCCAAAACTCCGCAAAAAAGTTCGTGAAGAATTTGCCAAAAATCCACCAAAAGCAAGTTCATTTTCAACTGGAGGCGGACGTAAAGATGTCACTCCAAACCAAGCAACTGCGATCATGACTAATAAGAAACATAAAAAACGCAATGCTGGTAAACAACATTCTAGAAAATAAGAAAAAGGCTTAGCTGAGAGGCTAGGCTTTTTATGCATCACAAAAGCCCGATGTCTCCATCGGGCTTCTTTTTTTATCCATGAACACGTTTCATGTAATCTTGGTAACTTTCTGTATCCATCAACTCCTTGGCATTCTTAACACGGTCTGCTGTTGGAGGTTTGACCCCTTCGAGCGAATAAGGAATCCCAAGTTCACGCCACTTGAATTCTCCCATCGTATGATAAGGTAGGATTTCAAACTTGTCAACATTTTTGAGGGTTTTGACGAATTTACCGAGTTCGATTAAGTCGTCATCTCTATCTGTCAATCCCGGAACCAGCACATGGCGAATCCAAACAGGCTTCCCAATATCTGATAGGTACTGGGCACAGGCCAAGATGTTTTTATTGGTTTGGCTTGTGACAATCTTGTGCTGTTCTTCGTTAATTTCCTTGATATCCAGGAGAACCAAGTCTGTCACCGCCATGAGTTTATTAAACTTTTCGAGATAACGTGGTTTATTACGGAACGGAAGGGCACAGGTATCCAAGGTACAGTGGATTCCTTTTTCCTTGGCCTTGGTAAAGAGGGCAATTAGGAAATCAATCTGTAAGAGGGCCTCTCCACCACTGACAGTGATTCCTCCCTTGTCTCCCCAGAAACCACGGTAGCGAAGGGCTTCTGTCAAGACATCGTCTACTGTCCGTTCGCGTGATTTATTGGTCTCCATAGCCCATGTATCGGGGTTATGACAGTACTGGCAACGCATGTGACAGCCCTGCAAAAAGACAATAAACCGAATCCCAGGGCCATCTACCGCCCCAAAACTCTCTGTCGAATGCACCATTCCTGTCACTTGTCCATAGTCAATTGTTTCTTCAGACATATCGTCACCTTCCTTGAAACCGTTTTATAGTTTTATTATATCACGAGTAAGGTGAAAAACAAGGTTTTTTGTCTATTTTTTAGAAAGCAATCTGTTTTTCACTTTCATTTTCAATTTCTTTTACTAATCCGATTCAAAATCAAAACCATACAAGGTTGCGAAATAGTCCTCAGGGCGCTCTGCACGGCGGATTTGGCGGGCTTTTCCTTCTTCGGTATAGAGAATTTCTGCTGAGCGTAGTTTGGCATTGTACTGGTAACCCATGGAGAATCCATGTGCACCTGTATCATGAATCACCAGCAAATCACCGATTTCTGTATGAGGTAGTTCGCGGTTCACTGCAAATTTATCATTGTTTTCACAGAGTGAACCAACCACATCTACCACCTCAACTGGTCCGTCTGGATGGGTCAGATTGCTGATATGGTGGTAGGCTCCATACATGGCGGGGCGCATGAGGTTGACTGCTGATGCATCCACACCTAGATAGGTACGGTAAGTTTTTTTCTTATGAGTGACTCTTGTGACAAGAGCTCCATGAGGCGCCAACATAAAGCGGCCTAATTCGGTGAAAATCTTAACCTGACCAAGACCTGCTGGCGTAAGGACTTCCTCATAAACCTTACGAACTCCCTCACCAATTACAGCGATATCATTTGGCTCCTGGTCTGGGCGATAGTTGACACCAATACCGCCGGAAAGATTGATAAAGTCTAGTGAAATGCCCAATTTTTCTTTGATTTCCACAGCTAATTCAAAAAGCTGACGCGCCAACTCTGGGTAGTAGAGATGGGTGACGGTATTGGATGCTAGGAAAGAGTGAATCCCAAATGTCTTGGCTCCTTTTTCCTTTAAAACTGCAAAGGCTTCAAAAAGCTGGTCCTTGGTCATGCCAAACTTGGCTTCTCCAGGATTGTCCATGATATCTGTTCCTAGCTCAAAAATGCCACCAGGATTGTAACGACAAGAGATGATTTCTGGAATACCTGCTGCTCGCTCTAGATGTTCAATATCTTCAAAGGCATCCAAGTTAATGGTTGCACCTAACTCACGCGCATAAGCGTACTCTTGGTCTGGGGTATTGTTTGAAGAGAACATGATCTCAGAACCGGGGAAATCCAGTTTGTGGCTCATCAAGAGTTCTACATAACTAGAACAGTCCACACCACAACCTTCCTCTTGGAGGATTTTCAAGATAGCTGGGGTTGGAGTGGCCTTGACTGCAAAATATTCTTTAAATCCCTTATTCCAAGAAAAGGCCTGGTTGACGGCTCTTGCTTTTTCACGAATCCCCTTCTCATCATACAAGTGAAAGGGAGTCGGGAACTCTGCAACAATTGTTTCTAAATCTTCACGGCTGATAAATGGTGTTTTCATAAGCATCCTTCTATTCTGTTTGCAAAGAAAGGCTGGGACAATCGTTCCAACCTTTAGTTCTATCTCTTATTTGTCTTCGTCAAAGATATTTCCAATCTCAACATCGATGGATTGGTTCTTAACATCAATATTGGTAACCTTCAAGAGTGACTTGTAATCGAACTGCTTTTCACGTTCTTCTTGGGCATTGTCTGCAAAAACTGCGACACCAGCCAACTCTGAATCAAACTCACGCAAGAGACTAATCATCCCGTTGACAGTTCCGCCGCCTTTCAAGAAGTCATCCACAATCAAGACACGACTGCCTGCCTTGAGACTGCGTTTTGAAAGGAACATTTTCTCAATACGGTCACCGCTGGAACCTGAAACATAGTTGACGCTGACCGTTGAACCTTCGGTAATTTTCAAGTCACGGCGCACAATGACAAATGGAACATTGAGGACATTGGCAACTGCATTTGCGAGTGGCACCCCTTTTGTTGCTACTGTCATAACGGCATCGATTTTTTGGTCCATAAAGCTCTTGGCAATGATGCGCCCAATATTTTTCAAAATGGCAGGTGTACTGAGCAAATCAGATAGGTAGATGTAGCCACCTGGCAAGATACGGTCGCTTTCTGAAAGTTTGTCACGCAAATCTGCGATCATTTCTTTGGCTTCATGACTCGAGATTGATGGTGTAAAGATAACGCCACCACCTGCTCCAGTCACAGTCTGAATATGACCGATTTCGATTTCCTCAAAGGCACGCTTGATAATCACAATGTCCTCTGAAATCGATGATTTAGCAGATTCGTACTTTTCTGCAAAGGTATTGAGACTTGTTAGTTTGTATGGATTATTAATCAAATAGTTGGAAATGACAACCATCCGATCACTTCTTCTTAATTTCATTTTTATTTACCATTCCATTTAATTTTGATATTTTATCCATTATACCATATTCACATAAAAAAACGAACATTATTGCGTAAAAAATGCTCGTTTTTCTTAAATTATTAATCTAAATCTGGTTTATAGAAGGAACGATTGTCCATAGCGAAGATTTTATTGGTCATCTCTCCTTTGTCCACCAAAGCAAGAGCTGTTGACATCATCATCATGCTGGCATCTAGATTATCAATCATATGGATAATCTCTGCCTCCATAATGCGTGGACGGACTGGACTTCCATACTCTAGCAAGCCATGGTGGCTGAGGATGACATGGCGCAGTAGCACCACTTCTTCTCTGGTATCATCGATGCCTAGTTCCATGACTGTCTTGGTAATTTCACTATCGATGAGGGCGATATGGCCAAGTAGATTGCCTCGAACTGTGTACTCCGTCTGATCGGGACCACTGAGTTCTAAAACCTTAGCCAAGTCATGCAACATAATCCCAGCATAGAGAAGGCTCTTATTGAGCTGAGGGTAGATATCGCTAATGGCATCTGCCAAGCGCACCATGGTTGCTGTATGATAAGCCAAACCTGTTTCAAAGGCATGGTGGTTGGTCTTGGCAGCCGGATAGGAGTAGAATTCCTTATCATACTTGGTGTAGAGACTACGAACGATACGCTGCCAGACAGGATTTTCAATCTTGAAAATCATTTGCGACATGTAGTCACGGATTTCCTTGACATCAACTGGTGACTTGACCTTGAAGTCAGCTGGATCATTGGGTTCCCCAGGCTGAGGCAAGCGGAGAGTAATTTGATTGACTTGAGGAGTGTTGTTATAAACTTCTCGACGTCCCTGCATGTGGACGACTTTCCCTGCGGTAAAGGCCTCAACGTTATGAGGTTGGGCATCCCAGAGCTTCCCTTCAATCTCGCCGCTATCGTCTTGGAAGGTAAAGGCTAGGTAGTTTTTCCCAGCACGCGTCTGTCTTAGGTCAGCTGACTTAATCAGGTAAAAACCTTCAAACAGCTCATCTTTTTTCATGTGACTAATCTTCATATTCTTCCTCATCTTCTTGGAAATGGAGTAGATCAAGCGCAGGCTCACCTTCTGATAACTCAATGTGACGGAGCGTCCGCTCGATAGCAGTGGTACGACGGTTTAATAATTCATCAATATTGCCAGAGGCATGTTGGAGATGTTTTTGTGCCTTGACCAGAATGCCACCAAACTTGCCAAACTCGGTCTTGACGCTGGCAAGAGTCTTGCTGATATGGTCGGCACTCTTTTGGATATTGAGAGTCTTGAAGCCAACTGATAGAGAATTGAGCAGAGCTGATAGGGTACTTGGACCCGCGACAATAATCTGCTCCTCACGTCTCAAATCATCAAAGAAGACCGGATTGCGAACAATCTCTGAGTAGAGTCCCTCTGTCGGAACAAACAAGACTCCAAAATTGGTCGTCCGCGGTGGCGCTATGTACTTGCTCTTGATATCCTTGGCAAAGCGCTTGACGCTAGCTAGGAGTGATTTGCGACAACGTTCGATTTCGTCCTTATCGCCTGCTTCATAGGCTTCTTCCAAGCGATAATAATCTGCCAGTGGAAACTTGGAGTCAATCGGCAAATAGACATATTCCTGGTCGCCTTGGCCAGGTAACTTAATGGCGTACTCCACTCGCTCACTGGAGTTTTCAACCGTTGCAAATTCTCGTTCGTACTGGGCAGGAGTCATGATATCTTCGATGATTTGCCCCAGTTGCAATTCTCCCAGAATACCTCTCGTTTTGGTTCCAGAGAGAACTTTGTTAAGGGCACCGACATCGCGGGCAACTGTCTGCATCTCTCCCAGGCCACGATTGACCGACTCCAGTTGTTTGGAAACGGTCTCGAAGGAAGCCTGCAAGCGCGTCTGCAAGGTCTTTTCTAACTTTTCCTCGACTGTCTGGCGCATTTGTTCCAAGCGTTGCTCATTGGACTCCTGCAAGGCTTGGAGACGTTGGTCGGTCTTATCTCTAGTTTGAAGGAGATTCTCGTTCATCTCCTGTCTAACTTGAGTCAGGCCTTGGTGCAACTCCATTCGCACTTCTTGCAAACGGTCGCTGACAGCCACTTCCAAATCTTTTTGATCCAGCTGACTGGCTTGTCTTGCTTGTTCAAAGCGGTAATCCAGTTGATCTGAAAGATTGTCTGCCTGATCCTCCAAACTCTTGGCTAGGTACTTGTCTTGCTTATCCTGCCTTTGCCAAATGAGAAAGAGTCCAGCTAGGTTGACAATTAATAATAGTAATAATACAGTCTCCATCCTACCTCCTGTCCTTGCTATGTAGCACGACGACATAACCATCTGGGCAAGTTACCGAAACTTCCCTATCTATATATTCGTTAGAAGCATACACTTTTTTAAAGAAAAAATTATCCTCTGTCAATTCGTACTTGGCACCAAGAATAGTCAGCTGGCTATCCCGAACTGGCATAAAGGCTAGATAATCGTAATCTGAACGAGGCTCTAGCTGACTGGTCCCTTCTGGACAATAGGCAATCACATTTTGCCCATCCTCAATCGCTATCTGGCGCATATAGGGTGCCAACTTGGGATTGCTAGGCAGGAAGACATTAGCCAGCATATGATCAATACGACCACCCAAAGCCCCAAAAATAGTCACCTGAGCCTGAGAATTTTGCTCAAAGATGGTTAAGAGAGCCAATTCCAGATCTGTATCATCTTTTTCTGGCTGGGCTTGAACAAAATGTTGGGCACGTTTTTGAATCAACTGACGTTCGTCTGCAGTCACCGAATCAAAATCCCCAACTGCTAGAGTGAGAGGAAGGTCTTCTTCCAAGACCCAGAGCGAGCCTCGATCCACACCGACAAAGCAATCAAAATCCGTCCGATAATGACCGCTATCTCCGCCGGCAAAAACGGCAACCCTAGTCCAATTGTTTTCTGAGAGTTTGCACTCGTTCATTGACATCTCCCTTAAAGACATAAGACCCTGCTACAAAAACGGTAGCACCAGCTTCTTTAGCCTGAGAAATGGTTTGATCATCAATCCCACCATCGACTTCGATCTCAAAGTTCAAACCTTTTTCCTCACGAAGGGCAACCAACTCACGAACCTTGTCCATGGTTTCAGGCAGAAAGGCTTGTCCTCCAAATCCAGGATTCACTGTCATGACCAAGACTTGGTCCACTAGGTGAAGGACATGCTTGATCACCTCCACAGGTGTCCCAGGATTGATAACCACAGAAGGTTTAACACCGAGAGAGCGAATTTTTTGAAGAGCGCCATGGATATGAGGTGTTGCCTCGACATGGATGCTGATGATATCTGCCCCTGCACGCGCAAAATCTTCTAGATGATGCTCAGGATTAGCTACCATCAAGTGGCAGTCAAAGACCATCTTACTATGTGGACGAAGAGCTTCGACCACACCTGCACCAAAACTGATTTGCGGTACAAAGTGACCATCCATGATATCGATATGGGCATATTCTGCACCAGTTGCTTCTAGGCGTTTGATTTCACGTTCAAAGTTGGCATAATCTGCTGCCAGAATTGACGGAGCAATCTTGTATTGAGACATAGGTTTCTCCTTATTTTGGAATTTTTTTACTGACTTTTTTATAGGTTTCTCTGCGATTTTCAATTTCACTGAGAAATTGCAGGTAGTTGTCAAAACGGAAGGTTGCAATAGCGCCTTCTTCTACAGCCGGCTTAACCGCACAGGACGGTTCATGGGTATGGGTACAAGTACGGAATTTACAGTCTCGACTGACACTGGCAATCTCTGGAAAGGCCTGATTGAGGTCTTCAGCCGTTGACACTTCATAATCCAGTGATGAAAATCCTGGCGTGTCCGCGATTTTACCCCCATTGAGATTGTAAAAACTAACAGCTCGAGTGGTATGGCGACCACGACCTAGACTGTCTGAGATCTCTCCTGTTTCAAGATTGAGATCTGGTGCGATTTTATTGAGGAGGGTTGATTTTCCAACACCCGTCTGCCCCATAAAGACCGTCACTTTTCCTGTCAACAAAGGCAAAAGTTCTTCTTTACTAGTCACAAAGTCATAACCAATAGTACGATAGGTCTGCTCGTAAAAATCCAGTTCTCCTCGATCTGACAAGAGGTCCATTTTAGAAATATAAACAATAGGATGAATGCCCTTGTGTTCCAAAAGAACCAAGAAACGATCCAGCAAGTTGCTGTTGAAGTCTGGTTCCTTGACTGACATGATCACCACAGCTTGGTCAATATTGACAATAGGCGGACGGACCAGGCTATTTTTCCGTTCGTGAATTTTGAGGATATAACCTTCGGAATTTTCCTCGGCAGAAAAGTCTACCCAATCCCCAACATAGGGCGTGTGGCCTTTTTTACGAAAATTCCCGCGCGCACGTGTCTGATAGACTTGGCCATCACTCTCTACATAGTAGAATCCTGCCAAGGCTTTAATAATTTGTCCCTGCATCTTAGAGTCCTTGTCCTTTAAGCGCATCTGAAAGGCTAGCAAATTCTTCCAAGCTAAGTGCTTCCCCACGCACAGATGGAGACAAGCCTGCCTGATCCAAAGCCTTGGTCAACTTTTCCTTGACTTCCTCAGTCTTTCCAAAGTAGCCTGTTAAGTTATTCCATAAGGTCTTGCGACGATGAGTGAAGCTAGCCTTGGAAACCTTAAAAAAGAAGTTCTCATCTTTCACTGCTACAGCCGGTTCTGGACGGCGCACCATTTTTAAAATGGCTGAGTCCACGTTTGGGGCTGGCACAAAGACCGTACGTGGCACGATGAAGGCAACCTTTGCTGTCATATAATACTGCACCGCAATCGACAAACTACCATAAGCCTTAGTATTTGGCTGTGCTGAGATACGGTCCGCCACTTCTTTTTGCATCATGACGACAAACTCACTAAAAGGAATGCCACTTTCGATCAAGTGCATGAGAATAGGCGTTGTGATATAGTAGGGCAAGTTGGCTACTACCTTAATCGGCAATTCTGGATTTTTGAAATTCTGGATATGTTGCGCCAAATCCACTTTGAGAATGTCCTCGTTAACCACTGTTACATTGTCAAAATCACGAAGAGTATCTGCCAAAATCGGTACCAAACGGTGGTCGATCTCAAAGGCCATGACTTGAGCTGCACGCTCAGCTAGAAACTCCGTCAAAGCACCAATTCCTGGCCCGATTTCGATAACATTAACCTGATCATTAATTTCAGCCGTATCCACGATCTTTTGAAGAATATTGGTATCCGTCAAGAAATTTTGCCCGAAGGACTTTTTAAAGGTAAAACCGTGACGCTCCAGCACTGCCTTAGTCACGCTATAATCTGCAATTCTCATCTATTCTCTTTTCTATTTGTTAGCTAAAAACAATCTATAAACCCAAACAATTATCAACACCAAGAGAAACCAAAATCTCAAAGGAATATGGTACTCATCATCTTTAGATTCGGCACCGGTCTCATCGAGCACTTGCTCATCTTCTTTACGTGGTGCTTGCTTGTTTTCTTGGCCTTGCGATTGCTCGTCTTCTTGATATTGCTCTTGTTTTTGATTCTCTTCTTGACCTTGTGCCTGTTTTTCTTCTTGATCTTGTTCTTGCTTATCTTCTTGATCTTGTTCTTGCTTATCTTTTGGGCCTTGCATTTTCTTCAATTCATCTTGGTATGCAACCGAGTCTAGAATATTATCTTCTGGCAATAATTTTGAGGCATAATAATCAGGAAATCCCATAGCAGACCAAATTACGTTCTTTTCTGTTAAAGAAAAATCCAATTCTTGGGGTTGATTTTCCTGAATGGCTCGGATATTTTTTATAAGCTTACGCGAAGCTATAGTCAATCCATCCATATCAGCAACTTCTAAAATATCAAATCCTAGCATGTCACCTGCTTTGACATTTGCAAGAATATAGCGAACAAAATCATCATATAGTTGCAAGGTCTGAGGAGCGTTCTTTTCTAAAAAGGAGCGGTTTTGGGTGGCCTTTTTCTGGAATTTTTCAATAGGAAGTAAGATATTAAATTTTTTCCATAGAATATTAGGCATTCGCACATCTTTTTCATCCCAAAATAATTGCCAAAAATAAGGAATGGTGTAAACTCCCTCCATTAAAATACGTACGTCTTTCCCGTTTTTTAAATAAATATAGCTTCTATTTGCCATATCGTTTCCTTTCACCATTTTTATGAAGGCTTTGCCTTCCGTCAAAGTCACTCCAAACAGGGCCATCTGTTTAAATCGCCTCTTGTTATCAAAAAATCAATGCATATTGTTTTAATTTTCATTCATTATCTTTTAAGAAAATCATTTATTCTCTTTTCTAATAGGAAAGGCGATATATCCAAACAAATTCGTTTCCTCTAGAAGTCTGATGAATCAGGTCTTTTAAATAGATATTGGGATTCGTCAGTTCTTTTGTTTCTGTATGATAGCTTGTTATTGTCTGCCCACCATGTCGGAGAAGCCACTCTGTATCCAATCTAGGCAAATATCTGTCCTTTTGAAGAAAATCACAAAATTCCTCTACTGTTATGTCCTCAGGAACTTCAAGTTCTACCTTGTGAGGCAGAACATCATCACCCATACAGATAGACTCTCTATCAACGATTATTTTCATCCCTTGATCAACCTTTAGCTCTTCCTTCTAGTTCCTCACTGAACTGTTGCATTTCTTTGAACGCTTTGTCACTGACATAAACACCCGCTTTATAATACTCAGTCTGGTTAATGGCATAGTCAAAGATTTCAATCATGCCTCCAGCGTTTTCAATCATAGCGCTCCAATTTTCATCGAAAACCATTCGCAAACGTTTCCAATCCGTAAACACTGAAACCGAATTTCGTCCATTTTTTCCTTCTCTAGTCGGAAGATTAAATGTAGCAGATTCTTCTAAAACATGAGCATTACTTTCCTGACTAGGTTCAGGAAATCCTGATGATGCATTTATAGGAAGAAGGAATTTAGCTTTTGGCATTGCCATTGAAAAGAACTTATAATAGAGTTTATAAATTAATTCTTCCTCTTCTGTAGTCGGTCTATCCATCTGTCCCATCAAAAGCATCCATCTCACAATATCAGGGTTCATAACAGGAACTTGTATCTCTGGCAAGCCTGAAAAATCTGGTTTTTGAACTAAAATAGAAGAACTTATACTAACTTCTTTGGTATTAAAGAATGCTCCTAAAGCACCATTCAAGTAAAAAGCTGTCCCAAGAAAATTCTCAATTCCTTTTTTATCTTCCGTATTTTCAATCCGTTTTACCACTTTTAATTGGTTTTCAATTGTTTCCTTATACTGATGATACCAACGAGGGGTAAATAGCATAATCATTGGGTCAGTGCATAGATAGCCTTCGTCACCTCTATCATATGTAGTTGAGAAAAGATAAGGTTCCCCAGTATTTTCTGAATAAACTGCATAAATCGAATCTGCTTCTAGCAACTTGTCCTTGACAATTTCTGCTAGACGCTCTGACTTACGAGTATTTTCTTGATTACTCTCTTCACTTTTTGGTTTTTGACGGCAATCCCATAAAAAAGCCTGTAAAATTTCGATACTATCATCAAGACTAAGATTCTGATAGTCCTCATCGCTTACTTTACCTTCTTGAATAGTCACAAAAGTTCGATAGAGAGCATAAGCATAGCTAGATAAACGCTTTTTTTCAGCTACACCAGGACTATAGAGCACACTTCCCTTTTTTAACTTAGCTAGAGAGGGAAGCATATCGATCTCTAGATAAACTAACTCCTCATCTCTAAGAGATTCCACATCTTTATTTTGGCAAGTAAGTTTTTTTACAACTACAGTTTCAAGAGTATCCATACCTTGATCGGGATTGCAAAACTGAAGACGATCACCAACTGTCAAACTCCCTTCCAAAGTCGCAGCAATCAGTAATTCCCTCTTTTCTTTCATTGGAAAGAAACCCAAAACTCCTAGACAAGCATCTCCTTTGGTTTCTTCTGTTGTCTTCTGTACTTCTGTCTTTTTAAAAAAATCAAAAATTCCCATTGCTTTTCCTCATTAAATTCACCCAAATGCAGATTTTATCAATTATCTTTTTTTATCAGGCATGGTATTGAGCATAATTGAAGCATATGCTATTACCTCTATTGTAACACATTCCCTTTGTATTTTTGGGCTATCTGGTTATTGTTATCACTTTTCAGGACTCTCCAAACAGATTTCGATATCTAAATTTCTTTCCACTATTGAAGTAAGCATAAAATTTATTTTTCTAATTCTTTATAGATTGTCTCTTGAAAATGTCAGTTGTTCAAGTAAGGAATAGAGTTTTGCTTGCTCCTCTTCTTCGTAAGCAGATCTATTTGCTTTTACTTCCCTGCATTTCTCGTCATACAAAAAACCGTCATATCCATCTTCTGTAGATAAGGCTGTGTAGACTTTGGCCATTTCTTCAGGACTAATCGAAAAACTTGACTTGATTTTATACAAATTTTTCATAACAGTGCTGAGGTGATCATAGCGGCGCATATCAACTTTGACATTGGTCACACGGATTGCCTGAACCTTGATACCTTTCCAATGTTTTCGCATATAAAGCGACAGCATCAACAAGGCTAGTTTATTCTGATAATAGGTCTTAGCAGGACTATAATGTTTTTGACCAGCTAAATTTTCAAAATCAAGCTTCATGAAGGGATAAAGCATCAATCCTTGGGAAGAAATATTAATAATCCGACCACTCTCAGATTTTTCCAACAAGCCCTTCAACAAGGTAGAAAGTAAAAAGGGAGCAACCACGTTGGTCGCAAATTGTTTTTCCAATCCGTCTTTGCTAAGAATCGGCTTTTTGACCGATAAGTCAAAATCAGCCGCATTGTTCATTAAAACATCTAGAGTCTCTTCTTTTTGAATATACTGTTCCACTGCTTTCTTGATACTCTCCAAATCAGATAAATCAGCCAAAATATAATCTACATGCGGATTTCCTGTTTGTTGACGGATTTTTTCACAGGCTTGCTCAGCTGCTTCTTTCCGTCGGCAAAATAGAGTCACTGACCAGCCCTTTTCAGCTAATTGTTTTGCAGCCTGATAGCCAATACCACTATTGCCACCCGTAATAATTACTTTTTTCATTCCTTACTCCGTTAGACTGAATACTTAGCCATCACTTCTTCCACTTCTGCCAAGGTTACTCCAAACAACTCCAACCGCTTGAGGAGTTGCTTGCCGTTGGAATAGCCAATGCGAAGCTGTTCGCCTAGATACTCTCGGCGCCTACGACTGTCTGCTCCCGCTAGGAAACCTAGGCGAATCAAGTCACCACGACTGATGTCAAACTCGTTCTCGTTTTCAAATTGCTCTGTCACCTGAGCCAGCGCTGTTTTTAGGTCTTCATAGCTGGCGTGTTCGATTCCCAGAGAACGTCCCTTGGACTTGGATTTGGGAACAGCCTCATCTCGCTTGAGGAAGGCATGCTGAACTGTTGGAATGGCCGTCATAATCATGCGACGAATCCGCTCCCCATTAAAATCTGGATCGGTAAAAACAATAACTCCATGCAAATCATGCAGGCGACGAATCCGCTCTATATCCTGGTCATTTATTGCAGAACCTCGTGTCTCATAGGTTTCCACGTCAAAGTAACGTTTAAGATTAGCCGTATCATCGCGACCTTCAACCACGATGACTTGGGAAATTTTTTCTTTCATCACTTGCTGTCCAATCCAAAGATACGCTCTGCATTTGCAGTCGTTACTGCGGCTAACTCCTCAGTCGTCATCCCACGCAAGTCGGCGATAAAATCTACCACGTATCGTGTATAGGCTGTTTTGTTTTCACGGCCACGCTTTGGTACTGGAGCTAAATAGGGTGCATCCGTTTCTACCAAAATTTTATCCAAAGGAAGCTCTCTAGCAGCTTCTTGGATATCCGTCGCTTTTTTAAAGGTCACCACTCCTGAGAAAGAAATAGTCATGCCAAGCTCGACAAACTTCTCAGCCCACTCCAAAGAGCCTGAAAATGAATGCATGATGCCACCACGAGGACCAACGCCCTTGCTCTTGATAATCTCATAAGTATCTTCTAGCGCATCACGGGTATGGACTACAAAGGGCAAATTCAAATCCTTAGACAACTGAATCTGACGACGAAAAACCTGCTCCTGCACTTCCTTAGGTGCTGTCATCCAATGGTAGTCCAGACCAATCTCCCCCAAGGCAACAACCTTGGGATGTTTTAGTTTTTCAAGCAAGTAAGCTTCAACCTCGTCTGTGTAAGTCCCTGCTTCCGTCGGATGCCAGCCAATAGTTGCGTAGAGTTGCTCATACTCACCTGTCAATTCTAGGGCTCGCTCAATGGTCGGTGTATCAAAACCAACAATATTCATCTGTGTCACACCCATCTCAGCAGCCAAGGCGATTTCTTCGGCCTCACGTCCTGCAAATTCTTCTACATTTAAATGTGTGTGCGTATCAAAAATCATCTCTTCTAACCTCATTTTCTTCCATCTATTATACCAAAAATAGCATCCCTCGGCTTGTAAAAATATTCTAATACCGATCATTCTCCCTTGACTGCATTTTTTCAAAGCAGTATAATAACACTTATTGAAATTTTCAGCAAAGGAAAAGAAAATGTTTAGAAAATTAAAATATACCTTTATCGGTCGACCACTCAAGTCTCTCACAGATAGTGAAGGGGGATTACTTGGAAAAATGCAGGCACTTGCAATGTTATCCAGTGATGCCCTGTCTTCTATTGCCTACGGACCTGAACAAGTCATTCTCGTTTTAGTCAGTCTCTCTCCTCTCGCTATTTGGTGGAGCCTCCCTATCGGTATTTTTGTCCTCTTACTCCTCGCTAGTTTGACCATTTCCTATCGTCAAATTATTCACGCCTATCCTCAAGGTGGAGGAGCTTATATGGTCACTCGGGAAAATCTCTCCCCTGAACTAGGCTTGATTGCAGGGGGCAGCCTCCTTGTTGACTATATGCTGACAGTAGCCGTATCCGTTGCGTCTGGAGCTGATGCTATTACAGCAGCCATCCCTGCCCTCCATCCCTACAATCTTCATATCTCTATTTTCCTAGTCTGCCTGCTCATGCTCTTGAATTTAAGAGGATTGAAGGAATCTGCCAGCTCTCTGATGATTCCCGTCTACCTCTTTATCTTCAGTACCGTCTTTCTCTTGCTTTATGGATTCTTTCAACTATTTACAGGTTCCCTAAACTATCAGGCGACTTCAACCATTGGGCAAACCGTTCCGAGCCTTTCCATCGTTCTCCTATTGAGAGCCTTTACCAGTGGCTCTGCCTCTCTGACAGGGGTTGAGGCTATTTCAAATGCGGTACCATTTTTCAAAACTCCGAAAGAAAAGAATGCTGCTCAGACCTTGACCATCATGTCCTTGATTTTAGGTTTTCTTTTTGCAGGCATTACCTTCCTAAACTACTGGATGGGCATCACTCCTCAAAATGGAGAAACCATCCTCTCGCAAATGGCCAAGGGCATTCTTGGTGATTCATTCTTTGGCCATGCTAGCTACTATCTCTTCCAGTTCTCAACAGCCTTGATTCTAGCTGTAGCTGCAAATACTGGCTTTTCAGCCTTCCCTATGTTGGCCTACAATATGGCTAAAAACAAGTACATGCCCCATCTCTTTATGGAAAAGGGGGATCGCCTTGGCTACTCCAACGGTATCTTAACTCTGGCTTTTGGAGCTATGATCCTTCTTCTCATTTTTAATGGGAATACTGAACGCTTGATTCCTCTTTATACTATCGGGGTCTTCGTTCCTTTTGCCCTTTCTCAGACTGGGATGATTCGTCATTGGAAAAAGGAAAAAGGAGCAAACTTCTTAAAACCTGCCTTTGCTAATATCCTTGGGGCCATCATTTGTTATGCTATCGTTCTCATTCTACTTTTCTTCAGACTGGGTGATATCTGGCCATTCTTCCCAATTATCCTAGTTCTTACTTTCCTCTTTTTGTCCATTCACAGTCATTACCAAAAAGTGGCAAAACAGCTACGACTCTACGAAGGAATTGAAAAACGTACCTATGACGGCAATCTTGTCCTTGTCCTAGTAGGAAATGTTACTCGAGTAAGTGTTGGAGCCATTAACTACGCTCAAAGTATCGGTGACGAAGTGTTGGCCATGCACATTTCTACTAAAGAAACGGCAGAAAAAGACCAAGAAATTCTTCAGGAATTTGCCGATTACTTCCCAAATATCACTCTGAAGAATATCAATACTAGCTACCGCGACATCATCACCCCTAGCGTTAAGTATGTCAAACGAATCGCCCAAGAAGCTAAGCAAAAAAACTACACCGTTACAGTTCTCGTACCACAGTTTATTCCTAACAAGCCTTGGCAAAATATCCTGCACAATCAAATGAGCCTCAAACTTAAATACGCTCTCAGATGGCATGAAGACGTCGTTATCGCTAGCTACTCTTATCACTTAAAAGAATAAACAAAAACTCAAAATCAGTAACTTATATCTGGTTTTGAGTTTTTTGTATATGACCTTTTAAAAGAGCCCTCTATGAGTTTCATCTAAAATGACCGATTTCGTAGACAGTTCACTATGTAGGATAAAAAGAAAAGCCAGTAGACTCGAGTTCCTACTGACTTCTTTGTTGAATTCGTTTGGATTATGCAGCCAAAACTTTGCGTCCTTTACGACGACGAGCTGCCAATACGCGACGACCGTTTTTAGTTGACATACGGTTACGGAATCCGTGTTTGCGCGCACGACGAAGTTTACTTGGTTGATAAGTACGTTTCACGATGAATACCTCCTCATAGATTTTGTATTCGTTTAGCCGGCTATAAAGTGATCAGTTACTAAACATACTTTACTATTCTATCTGATTCTTACCTATTTGTCAATAGCTCTAAGGAAATGTTTCCTGCTTTTCCCTATGAAAGCCTTATCTACGATACTGACTCAAGAAACGTGTCATCTTTTCTTGGATTTGCGCCAATTCGTCCACACGAGGAAGGTAAACAATACGGAAATGGTCTGGTTCCTTCCAGTTAAAACCACGACCATGAACCAAGAGAACCTTTTCCTGCTTCAAGAAATCAAGAACGAACTGTTCATCATCATCGATGCGGTACATATTGCGGTCAATTTTAGGGAAGATATAAAGACCCGCCTTCGGCTTAACCGCAGACAAACCTGGGATATCTTGGATAGCATTGTAAATGAAGTTTCTTTGCTCGTAAATCCGTCCACCAGGAAGGAGCAATTCATCCACTGACTGGTGCCCACCTAGTGAAGTTTGTACGACTTGCTGGGCCAAAACGTTAGAGCAAAGACGCATATTGGACAGCATATTGAGACCTTCGATATAGCCCTTGACATGGTGCTTAGGACCAGACAAGACCATCCATCCTACACGGAAACCAGCGATACGGTGAGATTTTGACAGACCATTCATGCTGACACAGAAAACATCTGGTGCCAAGCTAGCCACAGGCGTATGCACATGCCCATCCATCACCATGCGATCATAAATCTCATCCGCAAAGATGATCAAATCGTTTTGACGAGCAATCTCAATAATCTCCAACAAGAGTTCCTTAGGATAAAGGGCTCCAGTTGGGTTGTTCGGATTGATAAGAACGATTGCCTTAGTGTTGGAAGTAATTTTTGACTTGATATCGTCAATATCAGGGTACCACTCTGCAGCTTCATCACAGATATAGTGAACGGCATTTCCCCCAGCTAGGCTGACCGCGGCTGTCCAGAGAGGATAGTCTGGCATAGGCACCAAGACCTCATCGCCGTTATCCAAAAGCCCTTGCATGGACATAACAATCAGCTCACTGACACCATTTCCAAGGTAGATATCATCAATGTCTACATTGGGAAATTTCTTCAGTTGGCAATACTGCATGATGGCCTTGCGGGCTGAGAAAATCCCTTTGGAGTCAGAATATCCCTCACTATCACGCGCATTCATAATCAAGTCATGAATGACCTCATCTGGCGCTGTAAAGCCAAATTCTGCTGGATTCCCTGTATTCAGACGTAAAATCTTTTCTCCGTTTGCTCGCATCCGCATGGCTTCTTCCAAAACAGGACCACGGATATCATAGGCAACGTGCTCTAACTTACTAGACTTATTATATTCTTTCATCTTGTTTCCTCAATTCATCGAGATAGTAACATTATACCACTAGAAAGGGATTGCGACAAGTTTCCTGAAATGAGCAAGCAAAGAAAAAAACTCACAACGACTAGGTTTTCACCGTCTAAACAACTAGAATACAGAAGTATTTTCTCACATACCAAAAGACAAACCTAGAAAGATCAGCGCTATAAAAGAGTCATACAAAAGATTAAACATGAGAAAGAGCCCCCACGTGACCAAATAGTCCAAGCGACCACTTCTCTTTGCAATCACAAATAAAATGGTGTGGTAGACTAGGTGAAAGAGAAGAAATCCAACAAAACCTGGATAGAGAACGGGCATGACTCTTTCCAGCTGCCAAAGCATCACTACTTCAGCTACAAGTGACGCAAGGATAATTCCATGATAAAGAAAACTTATTTTTTTAGAAGCTTGAACAAAATCTTTCATACTTTCTCATCCCCTCGCTGTCTTTCCTACTAGCTCGTTTTCTTTTATTTTAACATATCTCCACCAAATTGAATCTCCAATAATATTTATTGAAATATGATTTTTACTTTACTTCTTTAGTGAAAAGGATTACAATAACATTAAGAAAATTTCAGGAGGTTTCATTATGGCACAACGTTACCAAAATGTTATGGTCGCAATTGATGGTTCTAAAGAAGCGGACTTGGCTTTCGTCAAAGGTGTTTACACTGCTCTACGCAACGAATCCAAGCTCACCATTGCCCATGTTATCGACACACGCGCTCTTCAAAGCGTGTCTACCTTTGATGCTGAAGTTTACGAAGAACTCCAAGTCGATGCTGAAAGTCTGATGAAGGAGTACGAAAAGCGCGCAAGAGATGCTGGTGTGACCGATATTCACATCGTCATCGAAATGGGAAATCCAAAAACCCTCCTTGCCCGTACTATTCCAGACGCAGAAAATGTCGACCTGATTCTCGTTGGTGCAACAGGGCTCAATGCCTTTGAACGCCTCTTGGTTGGTTCTTCATCTGAGTACATTCTCCGCCATGCAAAAGTCGATTTACTGGTCGTGAGAGAAAGTGAAAAAACATTGTAATCATTTAAAAAGGGAGCCTTGAGCTCCTTTTTGTTTGTCCTGATTGGGTCACAAAAAGGCTTTAAACAATTGTTTAAAGCCTCTATCTTATTTAGAAAGTAGTCAATCTCAAAAGATTGAATTATTTGTAACTGTATGCCCAGTAGTATACACCGTTTCCATCAACTACTGCTGCTACAGCTCCTTCAGTGACATTTGGATCGAGAAGCAAGTCTCTCAAACCACTGTTTGCCCATTTCTTAACGACAACAGCTGCATCTTCATCACGACGTCCAACAAAGCCTGAGCTATCGTATTGACGTGAGATTTCATTTACTTTTGGAAGTGCTTGATTTTGATAAATGTCTTCTGACCATGTCAACTCTTTCAAGCCTTGAGCTTTACGCTCTTCATTGATTTTAGCGAAAGCTTCTTTAGCTTTTGAAACATAGTCATAGTTTGTATCGTTTGTTGCTTCAACACGGTAAACAAACTTAACATAACCAAATTCTACATCACTGTATTTCTTATCCTCAACACCACTCTTAAGATTTGCAATCAAGACATAATCCTTAGCATATGGGTTTTCTTTGGTTTTTTCAAAGATTTCTGGATCTTCGATTTCCCATTCAACTTTGGCATCCCATCCTGCGTTATCAAGGAACTTAGGATTCATCTTTTCGATAACGTAGTTCTTGAACTCTTCAACATTCTTGAATGGCAATGCTTGACCTGCTTTAGCAGTCGTTACCAAGTTAGTTGAGTAAAGTTTCACGCTTGAGTTCTTGTCACTGTACATGTACTCGTCATCAGCAGTATTTTCGTGAAGTTTTGGATCACGAGCTGGATCGTTTGGATCAGTCATCCCTTGAAGTTTCCATTTTCCTCCAAGCCACTTCCAGTATGCTGAGTAACCTGTACGCTCTGAGTTAGATGGTACATAGTAGTAATGTGCACTACCGTCGAAGTAGTAGTTTTTATCATTTTTGAGGACTGCATCACCTGGTTTACCTGGTGGGTAAACCAATTTTGGAGTTTGTCCATTTGGTGCCCAAGCCAAGTGTTCCAATCCTTCAGCTGGTTTTTCAACATAATCAGGGATTTGATTTTCACTTGGTTCATCAGTTGTTACCAAACCTGGTGTTGTTGGGATAGCTGGAGTTGCTGGTGTTGCTGGTTTTGGTTCCGCTGGCGTTTCTGTAGATGGTTTGAATGGATCAAATTCACTATCAGCACCATTAATTGGTGGGTTTTCTGGTAGGTCAACACTTGGAGTTGCTGGTTGTGCTGGTTGTGGCTCAGCTGGTGTTGTTGGCTCTTCAGGTTTATCACTAGGAGCTGGTGTTGGAGTCTCTGGTTCTGCTGGCGTTGGAGCAGGAACTTCAGGTTGACTTGGTTGTGCTGGTGTTGTATCAGCAGAATCTTTCACCAATACCCACTTACCATTTTGGTAGTAGTAATAATCACCATTATCCAATACATAGTAATGGTAACCATTTTCGTAACGATAGTGCGGATCGTTTTCCAAGTTGTTAGTAGATGAGTTATTATTACTGTTGTTTGTCAAAGGTTTCCACTGACCGTTGCGATAAATACGGTAGCTACCGTCGTTCATACGGTAGTAGTGATTGCCATTCCAGTAAATATAGTTTTCATCGCTAGCAAGGTTGTTGTAATTATTCCAGTAGTTATAACCATAGTAGTTGCTACTGTTGTCATAGCCATAGTAGTTATTCCAATTATTGTAACCGTAGTTGTAACTTGGGTAATAGCTACCATATCCATAGTTGTAACTTGGGTAATAGCTACCATATCCATAGTTATAGCTTGGGTAGTAGCTATTGTAGCCATAGTTATAGCTTGGGTAATAACTATTGTAGCCGTAACTTCTTACAGTATAGTTTGATGTACGGCTACGATTTGCAGTAGTACGGTTAGAAGTACGATTGCTTGAACGACGGCTAGTTCTTGTATAGTAGCTATTATTCCCATTCCAATTATAAGCAGCGTGAGCTTCACTTGGTGCAAAAGTTGGAAGCATTGTTACAGCTGTTAAAACAGAAGCTGTCAAATAGGTATATTTTTTCTTCATTTCAACCTCTTAATTCTTTAATTTCTAAACTTGAAAATTAAAATAATAAAAATTTGGAAAGCAATTGTGCACAATTTTATAACTAAACCTCAAAGCTAGAGTGAACTCCTCACATCAACTTGTTAACAGGCCTGAAATAAACAAGTTGACTCTCTGTCTTAAAAAAGAGCATATTGTAGTAGTATGAGGATTTTATATTTATTCGCTTTCTGAATTTATTCTAACACATCAACTTTCAAATATCAAATAATTTGACTTGTCTTTTTTTGATGTTTTTTTAAAAGAAAAGCTAGATATATTAGTAATATATCTAGCTTTTTAACTATTCTTTGTAAGAAATGTAATTTCCTGTTATTTTATTTTCACTATCTTTTCATTTTTTTCTTTTCTTTTTCTAGTATAAATATGCTAATAATAATTAGTGATATATATAAAATTGTTCGGTTTTTCAGCTCAAAAAATCCCCGAATTTTTCATCCAGGGAAAAGAAATTTCTCTTATTTTTTATTTTTTCTTTCTTTATGTCGCTCATAAGCTTTAAACTGACGTTGTAGTTCCTGTCGGATGGCAGGTTCTGGAGCATATTTTTCTTCCCAGTCATCTGGTTTTAAAATCTTGTGTGTAACTGGGTCAAAATGAGCTTTTCCATCAGGGAAGACCTTTCCCATATTTGCTTCATGAACAATATCAAAAATACGTTCTGGATCTACTCCCATCAAAACAAAACTACCGTATGTAAAATACAGTGTGTCAATCAAAGCATCCACTTGACCGACCAAATTTTGCTTAGCAGGTGTCTTTTTCGCCACTTTCTCTGCCGCCTTATCAAGTGCCTCATGCATGCTTGCAAGGGAGTCTTGGAATTCTTCCTCCGAAGAACTTGCTGCGCGAACAAACTCTACTAATTCTTCAATTTTAAAGTCTGCGCGGTGGGTTGCACCTTCAGCATCCCATGCCTGTGGCTCTTCTTGAGTTCGTTCATCCATCATGTGGTGGAAGGTTTTGACCTTATTAAAGTGGTAGTCTCGACTGACAAACACTTTTTCTGAAGCCAAAACACCAAAATGCTCGAGCGCCTTGTGGATACCATCTTGTTGATTACTTGCCGTAATATGCTTAGCAACTTCTTTGACACTGCTACTGCCATTTCCCATAGCAACCGACATACCAACCCCCGCCAACATTTCCAGATCGTTGTCTGAATCACCAAAGGCCATGACTTGGTTGAGATCAAAACCATATTCTTTCCCGACTCGGCGAATGCCTTCTAGTTTGGAATTTCCTTGGTTGATGATATCTGCTGCAAAAGGATTGCTTCGAGTTAATTTCAAATCTTCAAAATCACTTGCTGCCTTCTCAGATTCTTCTGGCGTCATCAGCATCAAAACTTGATAAATGGGTTGATTAATCAAGTTAAGCAAGTCGTCTTCCTTTTGAGGAACTGCCTTGCTGACCATTCGATTAAAGGAACGGCTAACGGTTCTTGTCAGAACAGTCGGAATAAAACGACTAACCAGTTGGGAAAAGGAGCCGAGACCAAATGACATAATTTTCGAACCAACAACGGCATGCTCGGTTCCAAGAGCGATTTCTTTACGCTCCTTTTTAGCGTAAGCAATCAGTTGACGCAGGCTTGACTTAGCAATCGGACTTGCAAAGAGCACCTTTTCTTTATTAAAAATGTATTGGCCATTGTAGGTCACCGCAAAGTCTAGGTCCAAGTCTTCCATCAATTCCTTGACAAAAAACGGCCCTCGTCCTGTCGCTACTCCAACAAGCACTCCTTGCTCTTTGACAATCTTAATCGCGTCCTTAGTGGATTTCAAAACACTCTTGCGATCGTTGACTAGCGTTCCATCGATATCAAAAAAAACAGCCTTGACTTCCATCCTGTCCCATTCTCCCCTTTTGTGTTACAATGATTATACCACATTTCAGAAAGAGTGACTAAATCATGCCTAAGAAAATCCTTGTTTTACATACAGGTGGGACTATTTCCATGCAAGCAGACGCCACTGGTGCCGTTGTAACTAGCCAGGAAAATCCCATGAACCATGTTTCCAATCCGCTTGAAGGGATTGAGGTTCATGCCCTAGACTTTTTTAATCTGCCAAGCCCTCATATCAAACCCAAGCATATGCTTGCACTCTATCATAAGATTAAAGAGGAAGCTGATAACTATGATGGAGTTGTCATCACACATGGTACAGATACCTTAGAAGAAACAGCCTACTTCCTTGATACCATGAAAATTCCGCCCATCCCCATCGTTCTAACAGGGGCCATGCGTAGTTCAAACGAACTTGGTAGCGACGGTGTATATAACTATCTGAGCGCGCTGCGAGTTGCCAGTGATGACAAAGCAGCCGACAAGGGTGTGCTGGTCGTCATGAACGACGAGATCCACGCAGCCAAGTATGTTACCAAAACTCATACGACCAATGTCAGCACCTTTCAAACCCCAACACATGGACCACTTGGCCTCATCATGAAGCAAGAAATCCTCTACTTCAAAACGGCTGAACCTCGTGTCCGGTTTGATCTTGAGCATATTCAAGGTCTGGTTCCCATCATCTCAGCCTATGCCGGTATGACAGACGAGCTGATCGATATGTTAGACTTGGAACAGCTGGATGGCTTAGTTATTCAGGCCTTCGGAGCAGGCAATATTCCCAAAGAAACAGCTCAAAAGTTGGAAAATCTCCTCCAAAAAGGAATTCCAGTCGCCTTGGTCTCACGATGCTTTAATGGCATTGCTGAACCTGTCTACGCCTACCCAGGTGGAGGAGTGCAGTTGCAACGAGCTGGTGTTTTCTTTGTCAAAGAACTCAACGCTCAAAAAGCGCGCCTCAAATTATTAATTGCCCTTAATGCTGGACTAAAAGGACAAGCTTTGAAAGACTATATGGAAGGCTAATCCTCTTCTCTAGAACACAAAATCAGGAAATCTTCACGATTCCCTGATTTTTTCTATTTACGTTTTCGTGTAGAGCGACGTTCTGTCAAACCATGAGGCAAGAGAACTTCACGTTCTTCCAACTCTTCCTTATGCATAATCTTCGTCAACATACGCATGCTGATAGCACCTAAGTCATAAAGAGGTTGGGCAATAGTCGTCAAGTTTGGACGAGTGAATCGTGCAATCTGAGAGTCATCTGTCGTGATGATTTCAAACTCTTCTGGCACAGATACGCCATGGTCAGCCAAACCATTCAACACACCTGCCGCCAATTCATCACCTGTTACAACTGCGGCTGTAGCTTGTGATGAAATCAAGCGTTCTGCCAAGGCATAACCATCGTCATAGCTGTATTTTGATTCAAAGACCAATCCCTCGCTATAAGAATGTCCTGCTTTTTTCAAGGCTTCCTTGTAACCGATCAAACGAACCTTGCCATTGATATCATCGACAAGTGGTCCACTCACAAAAGCAATTTTCTCATTTTCTTTGAGAAGATAGCTCACGGCATCAATCGTTGCTTGTTTGTAGTCGATATTGACACTTGGAAGTTGGTGTTCTACATCCACAGTACCAGCAAGAACAACCGGTGTCCGTGAACGAGAAAACTCTGAACGAATCTTTTCAGTCAAGTGATAGCCCATAAAGATAATCCCATCGACTTGTTTTGAAAAGAGAGTGTTAACCACTGAAACTTCCTTTTCATCATCCTCATCACTATTTGCAAGGACAATGTTATACTTGTACATTTCAGCAATGTCGTCAATCCCCTTAGCAAGTGTTGAGAAATAACCATTGGTAATGTTAGGAATCACAACTCCGACTGTCGTTGTTTTCTTGCTAGCCAAACCACGTGCTACCGCATTTGGACGATAGTCCAAGCGATCAATCACTTCTAGGACTTTTTTTCGAGTGTTCTCTTTAACATTCTTGTTGCCATTAACGACACGGCTAACTGTTGCCATTGAAACTCCTGCTTCACGGGCGACGTCATAAATCGTTACTGTATCATCTGTGTTCATTCCGTTTCCTTTCTATAATGAAAATTTCGCTTTCACGCATCTACTTACTCCATTTTATCACTTATTGTAAACACTTTCAAGTGTTTTTTAGAGAAACTTTGAAAAAATTTCACAGTTTATTCCCATTTTGAAAAAGCGATTACGATTTCTTGATTTTTAAGACATTTTGCTGTATGATAAGGAAAATAAAAGGGGGAGGAAAACATGGCTTTTACAAATACACAGAGACGTTCCGCTAGTTTTGGTGTCGTGACCAGCTTGCCTGATGATGTCATTGACTCTTTATGGTATATTATCGATCATTTCCTGAAAAATGTCTTTGAATTAGAAGAAGAACTTGAGTTTCAACTGCTCAACAATAAGGGGACCATCACCTTCCATTTTTCTAGCCAGCACCTTCCGACTAGTATTGATTTTGATTTCAATCATCCTTTTGATCCGCTTTATCCTTCTAGGGTCCTTGTTTTAGACCTGGACGGCAGAGAAACCATCCTCCTTCCAGAAGAAAATGACCTATTTTAAAAACTCTAGCTTCTCGGCGCAAACTGCTGAGGAACTAGAGTTTTCTTTTTCTAATAAATGGATCGACTAACTACTAGACCATTGGGTTTTGTATACTCTAAATCAAGGTAATCCTGATAAGTCCCTGGCACAATGAAACCTTGGGGACTCAATATATCAGTTCCAGCTTTTCCCACGATAGAGTCTGCCAGCAAAACACAATTGGTACTGAGAACAAAGTAGGTCTTAAACTCGGATGAGCTGAATTTATAGAGGGTCGCATCTGCTTCCTCTTTTAGTTGGTAGGAGTAGGTATGCTTTACCTCTCCCTCTCTTCTTTTCATCAACTGCGAGCTTGGTTCCCAAGGAATTAACAGGTCTTCTATCTCCGCTAAACGCGCTTGGATAGCTGCTTTCTGTTGCTCCGTCAAACTCAGACCGTAAGCAAACAAGGTCTTCTGACTCTCCCTCTTGCAGAGTTCGATGTATTTTTCCCGATTGGCCTTAAACAAAACACCATCTCCAACCATGCCGAATAAACGCTCCGAGTGGGGATCATAGGAACCATAGGAAATAACCTTCCCTTGATAACAAATATCCACATGTCCCATGGCGAGGAAGAAAGATGTTTCTGAGGTATGGATAAAAATTTCCAGATCAACCGTCTGGTCATTTTTTCTTTCTGAATGAACTTCCCCTTCTTGACTTTCATGATTTGCCAGCCACTCATTTAGTTTTCGCAAGGTACTAATAGGAATAAGAGCTGTCACAAAGATCGGCAAGGTCATTCGCATTCGTCGTTTCAGCTTGGGATTGTTTTCTATCTTTTCAAAAAAGAAACCGTCCCGGAGGCTACTGGCTCCTAGCATGAGCAAGTAAAATCCAAGCAAGAGCAATTCAAAATTCGCTGCATCGTGAAAAGGAGAGATGCTATAAAGCCCGAATCCTATCATCCATACAGCATCGAAGAGATGATGGAGCCGAGGATGAATAGCATTTTTTCGATAGAGAGACCAAGTCACAAGACTAATGATGCCCGTAAACAGCTGGTAGCTCGCAATGATAAAAACCAGGAGATAGAGGGCAAGGTCTTGCAAGATGATAGAGTCAAACACCAGAGCCGCAACCACCAGCTTGCCCAGGGTTACAAAGATATTTTCCCGACGTTTTTTATCCTGAAACCAGCGAGTCAACAAGTGCCAAACTGCTGACAAGGAAAAGTAGCCCATCAGCAACTGGTACCCCATTCGCGGAATAACTTGTCCAAATCGAATCAAGAGAAGCCCTAAAACAATAGCAAGTAGTCCCTCCCCGATACTCTTCCACTTGCTATAGGTCTCGGAAAGTTTAGGCATTTCCTTGCTCCAACTGGTCAACCAAGTATCGAATTGGTTGCTTTAGGATCGGATGGATAAAATGGGGAGCTATTTCCACTAACGGCTCAAGAACAAAGAGGCGTTCTGCTATATAAGGATGAGGCAAGATGAGTTCGTCTGTATAGATGACTTGGTCCTCCACAAAGAGCAAGTCCAAATCAATCAAGCGAGGCCCCCAACGCACTTCTCTCACCCGTCCCATTTCTGACTCAATGGCTAATAATGTTTCTAACAAGACTGGTGCTGGTAGCCAGGTTTCTACTTCAATCACCTGATTGGCAAAGCTATCTTGTTCCACACCACCCCAAGGCTCTGTCGCCAAGACACTGGACTCTTTGAGAATATGGATACCTCGAGCTCGCAGTTTGTCAATAGCTTGTTCCAAGTTTGCTTGCTTATCCCCCATATTGCTTCCCAGAGCGATAAAGGCCCGTTGTTTGCGACGGCGAATGGTCACCGAGCAGGTATCCAATGGTAAATGCACTGGAGCCCATGGTTTTTTTAGTTTCAACTCAATCTCTTGGACAAGAGGATAAGTCTCAAAGGTACGTTCAACTAGTTTGTAGGCTACCGTTTCAATCAAATCCTCAGTGCTTTCCTGAAACCAAGTCGTCCACTGCTGACACAATTCTCCGTAATGGACAGAAGCTGTCAAATCCAATTCTGTTGCCGCCTGGGTCATATCATAAGATAAGCTTGCGGAAATAACAAACTTCTGCCCCAATTCTTTCTCACTTGGAAAAAGACCATGATAGGCAAAAATTTCCAAATCTTTAATCTGCAGTTGATCCATAACTAGTCCTTTCTAGAAAAATCCGCATGAAGCGGATTCTTTTTATACTCAATGAAAATCAAAGTGCAAACTAGGAAGCTAGCCGCAGGCTGCTCAAAACACCGTTTTGAGGTTGCAGATGGAAGCTGACGTGGTTTGAATTTGATTTTCGAAGAGTATTATAGTCCCATTAAACGATAAGCCTGGTCTCGGAGGTCTTTATCTGTTTCAAATACACCTCGCGCTACTGTCGTCAAAGTCGCAGTACCTGGTTTTCTGACACCACGCATGCTCATACACATATGCTCGGCCTCAATGACAACAAAGGCTCCTTTAGCCCCCAGATAGTCCATCAAGGCATCGGCCACTTCAATATTTAACCGTTCTTGAATCTGTGGTTTTTTAGAATAAATTTCAACCGTACGGGCAAGCTTGGACAAGCCTGCCACCCGACCATCTGGAATGTAGGCAATGTGCGCTCTCCCATAAAAGGGCAAAAAGTGGTGCTCACACATAGTGTGGAAAAAGATATCCTTTTCTACAACCATATTATCGTCGATAATCTCAAAGGATTTTGACAGGTGTTCCTCAGCAGTTTGGCCAAGACCTGAAAAAATCTCTTGGTACATACGAGCTACACGAGCAGGTGTTTCCTGCAAGCCCTCGCGGTTAGCGTCCTCACCAACAGCCTCAATAATCATTTTTACAGCCGTTTCAATCTTTTGTGTATCCATTCTCGTTCTTCCTCTCCATCAGATAGGCTCTCACTTGGCTCAAGAAATACAAGGAACCTGTGACAATCCTAACTGTTTGTTTCTCTTCATTTTTATCTGTCAATTTCTGCTCTAGAAAATCCTGCCAAATTTGGTAATTGAGATTTCTAGACTTGGCTGTCTCTTTCAGCACGCTTTCATCCGTCGCCCGACTATCTTCAAAATAAGTCAGAGTCAGTTGACTATCTGGCACCGTCTCTAGCAAATCCAGCATATCCTCCAAGGCCTTGGTCTTGATACAAGTAAAGAGGATTTCCTTATGATAATCCGCAAAGCGTTCTTGCAAGGTTGCTAATAAAGCCTTGATAGCATGGGGATTGTGGGCCCCATCCAAAATCATCAAGGGGTCGCTAGACACGACCTCCAAACGCCCTGGCCATCTGGTCTCTTTCAAAGCTTGAGCAACCAAGTCATTACTTGCCAACTCCCGTCCAGTCTCCTGGCAATAAGTGTCTAGGAGAGCAAGCGCCATCCCCGCATTTTCTATCTGGTGCAAACCAAGCAGACCTGTTTGAAAGCGACCTTGTCTGACAGAACTAGTATAATCAAAGATTTCACCAGCTACCACGCTTTCTTGATGACGAACCTGATAATCTTTTCCATAGGCAAGTCTAGGCGCATTTTTAGCTTCTGCAATAGAGTCTATCACAGTCAAGGCTTCAGGAACAATATGACCTGTCACCAAGGGAATACCTTGTTTGATAATACCAGCCTTCTGCTCTGCTATAGCTTCCAAGGTGTCACCAAGTAGGGCTACATGATCCAGTCCAATGGTCGTAATTCCTGTTAAAATTGGCTGGCAAACATTAGTACTATCCAAAAGACCACCCATGCCGACTTCCATGATAGCCACATCTACTTGCTCTGAGGCAAAGTAATCATAAGCTAGAGCTGTGATAATCTCAAATTCGGTTGTCCCCTGCAAATTGGTAGCAGATTCCCCCTCAAGCAAAGACTGATAGTCTGCCATGAGGGCTTCTAGCCTAGCCTCGGGAATGGATTCCCCATTAATGCTAATCTGATCCGTATAATGAATGAGATAGGGCGAGTTGAACACCCCAACTCTCAGCCCTAGGTTTTCCAGCATCTTTTTCAAAAAAGCAATGGTAGACCCCTTGCCGTTGGTCCCTCCAATATGGATAACCTTGAGTTTGAGATGGGGATTGCCTCGCAGAGCTAGGAGTTCTACCATGCGTTCCAAGCCAAAATGTGGTTGGTCCGTCCGGTAGTGGGCAATCCACTGATTGTTTTGAATTTCGTTCATCTTACTTATATTGTTTTAAATCTAGATTTTCTGCATCATCTGCCAAACGAATGGCTGACGCAATTTCAACCGCCATCCTGTGACTGGCAACATCATGCACGCGCACCACTTCCACACCCTGTCTCACAGCGATACTGGTTACATGAGCAGAAGCTGTGTCTCGATTGCGGAAACCAAGTTCGGTCCCAGGATTAACTTCAAAGCCATTTTCTTCTAGGATATTAATGACAAACCGCTTACGCGAAACTCCAAGAAAGATCGGATAGCCTTGCTGGTGTAGTTTATCTAGATCCCGTAGAAGGAGTAGATTTTCCTTCTTGGTCAGACCAAAGCCAATCCCTGGATCCAGCAGAATATTTTCTCTTGCAATTCCAGCTTGGTTCGCTCTCGCTAGAGCACGTTCAAAGAAAGCCTTCATCAAGTCTTCGATTGGCATTTTTTCAAAGTCAGCTAACTCTTCCTCTGTAAAAGCTTGTCCAAAGCCAAAATGCGGAAAAATGAGCGAACTAGGGTGCTGAGGTCGAGCCATGACTGGATTAAACATGATAACCACATTTGCTCCAGCCTTCGCAACCACATCCGCCATTTTCTCATCTCCCATGAGACCAGTGATATCATTGACCAGATTGGCACCAGCAGCCAAAGCAGCCTCTGCCACCTGACTTTTCCAAGTATCAATGGAAATGAGAACATCACTTTCCTCACGGATAGCTTTAATCACTGGAACAACACGCTGGATTTCCTCTTCTATTTCAACATAGCTACTGCCCGGCCGAGTCGATTCTCCACCGATATCTAGCATGCTCGCTCCTTCTGCTAACAATTTACGAGCCTGCTGGAGCGCCTGCTCAAGAGCAAAAAACTGCCCACCATCCGAAAAAGAATCTGGGGTTACGTTGATAATTCCGCAAATAGCTGTTTTTTCGTGGTTGACTTTATTGGACATATCGGTCACTCCCTCAAGGTTTTTCACCATATTATCTTTCTATTTTACCATAAAAAGAAAAAGATGAACACGCTAGTGTTCATCTTTTCCAAGCGGGCTAATGGTTTAGAATGATAGACCTAGATTTCTACTAATCAACACCAATAAGGCCAACAAACAAAATGCAATACCATTGAGAATCATATGAAGCAAAATGGACATCTCCAAACGCTCAGTCTTATAGGCTGTCCAAGTCAAAACCGTTGACATTCCTCCATAAATAATCACAGAAGGTAGATTGGTTGGCATATGGAGCAAGGCAAAGACGATTGCACCAACAATAAAACCTAATTTTTCTTTTCCACGGAAAATCTTTTTAGGAATAATTCCACGACACAAAATTTCTTCACAAATCGGCGCAATCAAGACTAGTAGGAAGAAAGTTGAAATCAAGGAACTATTCTGAACCAAACCATTCAGTATTGATTGGTTACTGGTTGTTGCCTCATTTGTTAGTCGAAGCAGGAGTGAACCCAAGAGATTTGTCGCAAAAATCACCAGATAACTCAGTACCAAGCGAGCCAAGTCTTTTGCCTTAAAAAAGGATAGATTAAAAGTAGCAAGTTGTGTTTTTCGTGCACCAATAATGAATACAATCAAAACGACTATGGATAGGGCACTAACTAAGAGTCCTGACTGTAAAATTGGAAACTGTTTGTTTGCTAAAAACAAAGCAAGTCCTATGGGAAATTGAGATAGAACAAAAGCTACCAAAAGGATGAGCACCCATTTCCCTCTGTTTAAAACCTCTTGCCAAATCGTCTTATCTTTCATGATGTACCTCCTTATAATTAAAAAGGGGAGACTCCCCTTTTCCTATTATACCATTTATAGCGCCATACTGATATAGTTAAGGATAAACAAGGCATCCAAAATCCAAATCATTACGTGCACATCCTTGGCTTGACCTTTGACAACTTTTGTCAAGGTGTATGTCAAGAAACCAACAGCAATCCCTTGTGTGATAGAGTAGCTGAATCCCATAAAGATAGATGTGAAGAAGGCAGGAACCGCTTCAGCCATATCATCCCAAGGGATATTTTTCAAGTTAGAAAGCATCATGATACCGACGATAATCAAAATTGGTGCTGTTGCAGCTGTCGGAACAATCGCTAGAAGTGGGCTAAAGAAGCTAGATAGAGCAAAACAGATCGCAACTACTAAAGCTGTCAAACCAGTACGTCCACCAGCACCGATACCCGCCGCAGACTCAACATAGGTCGTAACGTTTGAAGTACCTGCAATGGCACCTACTGAAGTTGCCACCAAGTCAGAGTAAAGAGCCTTGTCCAATTTAACTGACTCATGGTTTTCCCCACTTGTCGCAACGATACCAACTTTTTCACCAGTACCGATAAGAGTACCGATTGTATCAAAAATATCTGTTAGTGAGAAGGCAAGAATAGCCATCAAAGTTTCTGGTAAACGCGAAGTGTTTGAAATCAAAGATCCTAAACCTTCTGAACCAAGAGCAGCACCAAACAAAGTTCCTAAATCATTAACCGCTGCTGAAAGATTATTGCTAGCGAAGTCAATCCCTGATAATTTGACAACACCAACAGCAATGGCAAGGACAGTCGTTGTTAAAATAGAAAGAATGATTCCACCTTTGATGCCTTTAACAACAAAGAAGATGGTAATAGCCAAACCAGCAAGAGCCACCAATACTGCTGGAGTATTGAAGTCTACCAATCCTGGAACAGCTGCTGAGTTTGCAGTAAGTGCAGCTTGAGCCTTGTCTGCTCCTTCACCTGCTACCGTATAAGTACCTGGGTCGATTGAGAATTTCAAGAGACCAGCATTCTTAATCCCAACATAGGCAAGGAAAACACCAATACCAGCGGAAATAGCTGAACGAAGTGTTGTGGGAATAGATTCGATGATCATTTTACGAACATTTGTCAAGGTGATAATCAGTGAAATAATTCCACAAATGAAGACCATACCAAGAGCTTCTTTCCAAGTATAGCCCATCCCAAACACAACTGTAAATGTAAAGAAGGCATTTAGTCCCATACCTGGTGCTTGTGCGTACGGCAAATTAGCATAGAAAGCCATCATCAAAGTACCGACTACAGAACCGATAATCGTTGCCAAGAACACACCTTGAACAGGCATACCCGTTTGGGAAAGCATTTGAGGGTTTACAAAGAGAATATAACTCATTGCAAAGAATGTTGTTAAACCAGCAAGCACCTCTGTACGGACATCTGTCCCGTGCTCTTTTAGTTTAAATAGTTTGTCCATTTTTAATCTCCTTTTGTTTTTTACGAACAATATTAGTATTATATCATTTATCATTCACCTTTTCAATATGTTTGTTTGATTTATTTAACAAATCAAAGCAACTGAGTTTTTGTTCTTATCTGCTTTTCTTCCTTCTTTTTGATATAATAGAAGACATCTTATCTGGAAACGACTAGGAAGGTTTATATGACTAAAAAAATTATCGCAGTCGATTTGGACGGAACCCTGCTAAATAGTGAAAGCAAGCTCTCCGATTTCACCAAAGAGACGATTAAAAAAATTTCAGAAAAAGGACACCATGTCATCATCACGACAGGCCGTCCGTATCGTATGGCAAAAGACTTCTACCGTGAACTAGAATTGCATACTCCCATGATTAACTTTAACGGTTCCCTTACCCATCTACCAGGACAGGCTTGGGCGCATGAAAAATGCTTGACCTTGGACAAAAAATACCTACTAGACATGGTCAAGCGCACGGAGGATATCCAAGCCGACTTTATTGCAGGAGAATATCGAAAAAAATTCTATATCACAACTCCGAATGAAGAAATTGCAGACCCTAAACTATTTGGCGTAGAGAACTTCCGGCCGGAAAATCAATTCAAGCCTGAACGAGTAACCAAAGATCCCAACTGCATCCTCTTGCAAACAAGGGCTGAAGACAAATACGCTTTAGCGGACGAGATGAATCGTTTTTATCAACACCAACTATCCATCAATACTTGGGGAGGCCCCCTCAACATCCTCGAGTGTACTCCTAAGGGGGTAAACAAGGCCTTTGCTCTAGAGTACTTGCTCAATGTGATGAATCGTGATAAAAAAGACTTGATCGCCTTTGGTGATGAACATAATGACACCGAAATGTTGGCATTTGCAGGCAAGGGATATGCTATGAAAAACGCCAATCCTGCTCTTCTTCCATATGCAGACGAACAACTTCCTCTGACAAACGAAGAAGACGGAGTTGCCCACGCTTTACAAAATTTATTCCTATAAAAGGAAAGATTACCCTCTGTGATCTTTCCTTTTTGTTTTCATTCTTTTTTCATAAAGGCGATTTATTTTCTGTATTTTTATATTAAATTTTCTATTACCATTTTCATTTATTTCTTAAAAGCATTGATATATTAACATTTTTAAAAAGTCATTCTATGAAAACTTTGACATCTTTTTAGAAAAAGTAGTTGATTTTTATATGAAAACGGTTTATACTTAAAGTTAGGCTTAAAGTTTTCTTAAACACACAGTCAAACATTTTATAAGGAGGAATGACAATAATGAGTATCGGAATCATTATTGCGAGCCACGGCGAATTTGCTGCGGGTATTCATCAGTCAGGATCTATGATCTTTGGTGAACAAGAAAAGGTTCAAGTTGTAACCTTTATGCCAAATGAAGGTCCAGATGATCTTTATGCTAAATTCAACAACGCTGTGGCTGCATTTGACGCAGAAGATGAGGTTCTAGTATTGGCTGACCTTTGGAGTGGATCTCCATTCAACCAAGCTAGCCGCGTGATGGGAGAAAATCCTGAACGTAAATTTGCCATCATCACAGGACTGAACTTGCCGATGTTGATCCAAGCCTACACAGAGCGCCTTATGGACGCGAATGCAGGTGTGGAAAAAGTCGCTGCGAATATCATTAAAGAAGCCAAAGATGGCATCAAGGCTCTTCCAGAAGAGCTTAACCCAGTTGAGGAAGTTGCAAGTGCTGCAGCTGCTCCAGTTGCACAAGCTGCTATTCCAGAAGGAACAGTTATCGGTGACGGTAAACTGAAAATCAACCTTGCTCGTCTAGACACTCGTCTCCTTCACGGTCAGGTTGCCACTGCTTGGACTCCTGATTCAAAAGCAGACCGTATCATCGTTGCTTCAGACAACGTTGCAAACGACGAATTGCGTAAAGAATTGATCAAACAAGCAGCTCCAAACGGAGTAAAAGCTAACGTTGTCCCAATTCAAAAATTGATCGACGTTGCAAAAGATCCTCGTTTTGGTAACACACATGCTCTTATCTTGTTTGAAACACCTCAAGATGCCCTTCGTGCTATCGAAGGTGGCGTGCCAATCAAAACCCTTAACGTTGGTTCTATGGCTCACTCAACAGGTAAAACAATGATTAACAACGTTTTGTCTATGGACAAAGAAGACGTTGCAACCTTTGAAAAAATGCGTGACCTCGGTGTTGAATTTGACGTACGTAAAGTACCAAACGACACGAAAAAAGATTTGTTTGACTTGATTAAGAAAGCAAACGTTCAATAATGTTAATCTGTTTCGATCATTTTTGAAAACAAGATTAAATACTTTATTAAAACTAAATAGAAAAGGAATAAAACCATGTCAGATATTTCAATCATTTCTGCTATCTTGGTTGTAGTTGTTGCCTTCCTTGCAGGTCTTGAAGGTATCCTTGACCAATTCCAATTCCATCAACCAATCGTCGCATGTACCCTTATCGGACTTGCAACTGGTAACCTCGAAGCAGGTGTTATGCTTGGTGGATCTCTTCAAATGATCGCCCTTGGTTGGGCAAACATCGGAGCTGCCGTAGCTCCTGACGCTGCTCTTGCATCTGTTGCTGCAGCAATCATCTTGATCAAAGGTGGTAACTTTACTACTGAAGGTATCGCCGTTGCTACGGCAACAGCTATCCCTCTTGCCGTAGCTGGACTTTTCTTGACTATGATTGTTCGTACAATCTCAGTTGCCTTGGTTCACACTGCTGACGCTGCTGCTAAAGAAGGAAATATTGCGGCTGTTGAACGTGCTCACTTTGTTGCACTTCTTCTTCAAGGTCTTCGTATTGCAATCCCTGCTGCCTTCCTTATCGCTATCCCAGCTTCTGCCGTTCAAGATGCTCTCAAATTGATGCCAGACTGGTTGAACGGTGGTATGGCTGTCGGTGGTGCTATGGTCGTTGCCGTTGGTTACGCTATGGTTATCAACATGATGGCAACTCGTGAAGTATGGCCATTCTTCGCTATCGGTTTTGCACTTGCAGCAATCTCTCAATTGACTTTGATTGCCCTTGGTGTCATCGGTGTTGCCCTTGCCTTCATCTACCTTAACCTTACAAAACAAGGTGGAAACGGTGGCGGCGGAGCTGCGACTTCTAACGACCCAATCGGTGATATCCTAGAAGACTACTAGAAAGGGGAACAATCATGGCTGAAAAAATTCAATTATCAAAATCAGATCGTCAAAAAGTTTGGTGGCGTTCACAATTCCTTCAAGGTTCTTGGAACTACGAACGTATGCAAAACTTGGGTTGGGCTTACTCATTGATCCCAGCTATCAAAAAATTGTACACTAAAAAAGAAGACCAAGCGGCTGCTCTTGAGCGTCACCTTGAGTTCTTCAACACTCACCCATACGTAGCCGCTCCAATCATGGGGGTTACTCTTGCACTTGAAGAAGAGCGCGCTAACGGTGTAGAAATCGATGACGCAGCTATCCAAGGGGTTAAGATCGGTATGATGGGACCTCTTGCTGGTATCGGTGACCCAGTATTCTGGTTTACAGTTCGTCCTATCCTTGGAGCCCTTGGTGCATCACTTGCTGCATCTGGTAACATTGTTGGTCCCCTTCTCTTCTTCTTTGGATGGAATGCTATCCGTATGGCCTTCCTATGGTATACACAAGAGTTCGGTTACAAAGCTGGATCTGAAATCACTAAAGACATGTCTGGTGGTATCTTGAAAGACATCACTAAAGGAGCATCTATCCTTGGTATGTTCATCCTTGCCGTTCTTGTACAGCGTTGGGTATCTATCAACTTTACTGTGAACCTTCCAGGTAAACAATTGGCAGAAGGTGCTTATATCAACTTCCCAGAAGGTGCTGTTACTGGTGCTGAATTGAAAGGAATTCTTGCTGATGCACTTGGAGGATTGAGCCTAGATAAGATTCAACCACAAACTCTTCAAGGTCAGTTGAACTCATTAATTCCAGGATTGATGGGACTTCTCCTTACTTTCCTCTGCATGTGGTTGCTTAAGAAAAAAGTATCACCAATCGCAATCATCCTTGCTCTCTTTGCAGTAGGTATTGCAGCTCGTTTCTTCGGTATCATGTAATCCAAGCAATTGAGAATATAGATAAAAAAGAATCAGGATTAAACCTGATTCTTTTTGTGTATCAACTTTTTCTTCTAGTCAGATAATGCAAGCCTCCAATCACCACTGCTAGGATGGCTACATAGACGACTTGGCTGGTTTCTAAAGGCACATACGCTCCTTGCAGTATAAAGGTATTGACAAGCACTCCAACAAGGGCTGCAAGGCTCAAAAGTATGAGCAAGACTAGTTTGTATCGATTAAATGGCAGACTGACCTTGGCAACTAGACACAGACCATTGATTAAAGCAAGGAGGAAGCAAATAAATTTGACCTGACCTGGGACAGTGATAAAGAAGTTCGTCAGGAGTACACTAGTAACCAGAATGCCTCCACCAATCGCCGCGTTGGTTAGGATATCTCTCATAAAGTGAGTGCTAACCTTTTCTTTATTGGACTCAAAAGTCAGGAAGAAGGATGGAATCCCAATCGTAATAGCTGAAATGATTGTAAACTGAATAGGGATAAAGGCAAATTCCAAACCAAATACCACACTCAAAATCGCAAACACGATGGAGAAGAAGGTCTTTGTTAGAAAGAGAGAGGCTACCTTTTGGATGTTATTGATGACCCGGCGTCCTTCCATCAAGATATCATAAAATACTGCAAAGTCATCGGTCAAAAAAATAATATTGGATACACTTTTGGCTGCACTCGTTGCTCCCTTCATAGCAAAACTGATATCTGCTTTCTTGAGAGCCAGAACATCATTGACCCCGTCACCGCTCATGGCAACTGTTTTACCAGCCTTTTGCAAAATAGATACCATCTTTTCTTTCTGTTCAGGTGTCACACGACCAAATATTTCGTGTTCCAAGACCACTCTCTCAAAGTCATCATCGCTCACCTTGGTCATATCAATCGCACGGGCTTCTTCCTTAAAACCTGCCTTACGAGCCACCCCATATACAGCCACATGATTATCACCGCTGATGATCTTCACTTCAACACCTTGAGATTCGAAATAGTCAAAGGTTTCCTTGGTATTGTCCTTAATCTCATCTGACAAAATGACGTGCCCTAGTAGTTCCATATTGGCTGGACTCGTGATGTGGTCCTTACTATGGGCAAGTGTCAAGATTCGAAAACCTTGCTGTTTCAGATGCTCATAGTAGGCATCCATCGGCTGGGTAAAGCCCAGAAACTCATAGGCTCCGAAGAAATAGGTCCCACCCTCTTTTACTTGGACAAAGGAATACTTGTTTTTACTTGAAAAGGCACCGACTTCTTGAACTTCCCACTTTTTCTCACAGGTTAAGTAAGTCCTCAGAGCTCGGGAAGTTGCATTTTCATCCTCGAAATAAGCCAGATAAGAAGACAGTTTCTCTGCTACATTAGCATCCATTTCTTGGACCTTCATATTCCCCGTCGTGATGGTACCTGTCTTATCAAAACAAAGAACATCTACTCGCGCCAAGGTCTCTACACAGTATAGTTCCTGCACTAGAACCTTCTTTTTGGCCAGCTTCATGGCTGCTACCGCTAGGGAGACGCTAACCAAGAGAATCAAACCCTCTGGAATCATGCCGACCAAGGCACCTGAACTTCCCAAGACGATCTCAACATAAGACCGTCCTAGACTAAAACCTCTGATATAGAGCAGAATGGCAACTGGCACCAGCAAGATCGAGACGATTTTTAAAATCTTATCCATGTAATCGCGCAGTTGAGAAGGATATTTTTTGAATTCCTTGCTGGATTTTGCGAGTTTATTGATATAACTATCTGGACCCACAGCTGTAGCAAGGACCAGACACGTGCCACTGACGACATTGCTTCCGCTCATCAGCTTATCACCAACCGTTTTAAAGACTGAATCACTCTCACCAGTCAACAAGGACTCATCCACTTCAATATTCCCTTCAAGGACTTCTGCATCAACAGGCACCTGATCACCCAGATTGAGATGCAGATACTCCCCTAGAACGATGTCCTCCGGATCAATCTCAATCGTTTGACCATCTCGGTTGACTCTGTACTTACTTTTACCAAGCAAACTTAGCTTTTCTAGAGCATTTTTTGAACGCACTTCTTGGAAAATCCCAATGGCTGTATTGATAGCAATCACACCTAAAAAGAGCATATTTTCAAATCGCAAGGTTGTGGCTACCAGAACTGCCAGAGCCAAGTTCATGGCATTAAAGAAGGTAAAGATATTTGAAACGACGATTTCCTTGGTTGTTTTGTAGGGTTTAATGTCGCTGATATTTCGTTGACGATCCTTGATGTCTTGGCTACTTAAATACTTCATTTCTACTCCGATATCCTTTTGTACTACTATAGTAACACATATCTTTTTCTCTGTCACTTAAAGACTCAAAATAAGAAGAACTCCCTTGGCAAGCATCATCCATCATCACTTTAAGAAGGACTTAAAAAAGAGGCTAGGATTTCCCTAACCTCTTTTTTCTATGCTTTTATTCTGCCAAGGCACCCATTGGATCCCATGGTGCAAGTACGATTGGTTCTGCTTCATAAGCAGCTTGTTCTTCTGCTGTCAGCAATTCCTTACGGACAACGATTTGGTAAGTGTATTCATCCATCCAAGCGTCTGAGGCGACGAAGTAACCATCTGTACCGACCTTGTCTCCCCATGAGTTTTCAACCTTCCACTTGGTTGACTTACCATTTTCGTCCAAGTCCACACCTGTCAAGACCATGGCGTGGGTCATCAAGCTTTCGCTGTAGTCCAAACGTCCAGCTTTGTCTTGAGTGAGTTGAATGTCCATGCTTGACTCAAAGTCATAAACATCAGTCGCAAGAATTCCAGCTTTGCGGTTGCTGAGCTGGCCGACATCTGAACCAAACCAAACAGTTTCTCCTGTTTGCATTTGGGCAATCGCCAATTCTTTCAAGCGCTCCATTGGAACGTTGATGTAGCGAACTGCACGGCTACCAACCACATTTCCTAACATCTCAACTGTGTAAGATTGGCCGTAAGGCTTGTCAGCAGTCGGAGCATTGATAACCGAAACATAATCTTCCAGAGGAAGATTGACATATTTCTTGTAAAACTCTTGTGGAGTAATCCCCTTTTCACTTTGGTAGTTATCATCCTTATCGCGATAAGCAAAGTCAAATTTACGCGGTGGAAGACCTAGTGACATAGCAAGGAAGTTAAAGATTTCTTGCAAGAGGTCTTCTTTCTTAGCTTGAACAGTCGCTTGGTCTGCACCAGAAGCGAGCAAATCACGCAAGATTTGGGCATCTTGACGAAGCAATTTGTTGAGGATGGCATTGAGCTCACGGCTATTGCTAGATGAGATAGACTCAGGGTAAACTGACTTAGGAACGACACCGTATTTCTCAAAGAGGGCCACGACCATATCCCATTGACCACCATCTTGTTGTGGAGTTTGGAGTAGGAAGCTAACCTTACGGCTCGTCAATTCTTGGTCTGCAGTCGCAATCACTTGCTCCAAGAACCAGTTGGATTTCTCGTACTTGTCCCAGAAGAAAGTGTGAGCCTGTGACAACTCAAAGTTTTCCAGTTTGTATTGAGAAATGAGTTTGTGGCGGAAAGTATTGAGGGCCGCAAACATCCAGCAACGACCAGAGGCTTTCTGGTTAGTAACCTTGTCCTTGGTCAAATCCAATGAGAAAACAGGTGTATTGTCTACATGGCTTTGGCGACGTTCCAGGGCTGCAAAAATTCCGTTGTGACTGGCAGCATTTTCAATCGCTTGGTATTTGACATTTGCTTCATAGTTAGCAAATAGTTTATCAGTAAATGATTCTTGAATCGCGTTCATAGATTCCTCCTTTTATTCTACTGTCTATTATAACTCTTTTCACAAAGGAAGCAACTGAAAAATGAAAAAGGTAAGGACATCCTCCTCACCTTTTTCTAATATAAAGCAAATTAAGCAATACTTGCAAAGAGAACTTCTAACTCCTCCTTGGTCAAGCGACGCCATTCTCCTTGTTCTAAGTTCTCATCCAAGACTAGAGTTCCCATCGTCAAACGTTGTAAGTCCACCACTTCCTTGCCACAGTAGGCCACCATACGCTTGACTTGATGGAACTTCCCTTCAGCAATGGTCACACGAACCAAACTTTGATTTTTTTCTGGATCTACCGATACAAGTTCCAGTCTAGCCGGCTGACAAGTAAAGTCCTTGAGCGGAATTCCCTTGGCAAATGCATCCACATCTTCTTGGGTCATAATACCTTTGACTTGAGCCAAATAGGTCTTATCCACATGGCGTTTGGGTGAAAGAAGAGCATGGGCCAGCTTGCCGTCATTAGTCAAGAGCAGGAGACCATGGGTATCAATGTCCAAGCGCCCCACTGGAAAGACTTCCTTGGCGCGAGCATAGTCATCTAACAAGTCTAAAACTGTTCTATGCTTGGTATCTTCAGTCGCCGAAATGACTCCTTGGGGCTTGTTCATCATGTAGTAGACAAACTCTTCATACTCCAGCACTTGGCCATCAAAGCGAATCTCATCTCTTTCTTCATTAATCTGCAGTTTAGCTGACTTTTCTTTTTTACCATTTACCGTCACTCGCCCAGCCTTGAGCAAGTTTTTGACCTCCGTTCGACTCCCCACAGCACAGGCAACTAAAAATTTATCTAATCTCATAGAACTATTATATCATACTCAAAAGGAGGCTGGTACAATGACCAACCTCCTTTTCTTTTCATACTCTTCAAAAATCTCTTCAAACCGCGTCAACGTCCATCTGCAACCTCAAAACAGTGTTTTGAGCTGACTTCGTCAGTTCTATACACAACCTCAAAGCAGTGCTTTGAGCAGCCTGCGGCTAGTTTCCTAGTTTGCTCTTTGATTTTCATTGAGTATCAGATTTAAGAAATTAACTTCCTCGTCTCCAGAAAATAGCTAAGACAACCATAGCGCCCAAAACAGCTGGAACAATAGCTATCCCTGCTAGGTTTGGACCCCAAGTTCCAAAAAGTAGGTGACCCAAAGAAGCACCAATCCAGCCGAGAAACATTTTTCCAAAACATCCCATGCTCTCTCCACGATTGGTCAAAGCACCTGCCAAGAGTCCCACTAGGAGACCAACAAACATACTTCCAAGCATAGCCTCTCCTTAGATTGCCCAGTCTCCATTACGGAAGAGTGGTACGCGTGTTCCATCCTCACGGATACCATCGATATCCATTTGATTCGAACCAATCATAAAATCCACGTGAACATCTGAACGGTTAAGTCCAGCAGCTTCAAGCTCTTCTTCGCTCATCTCTGCCCCACCAACAACGCTAGTCGCATATGCTGCGCCGATAGCCAAGTGGTTTGAAGCATTTTCGTCAAATAGGGTGTTAAAGAATGTAATGCCTGACTGAGAAATTGGACTTGGATCTGGAACCAAGGCGCATTCCCCCAAGGCACGAGCACCTGCATTTTCAAAGACAAGGTCTTTCATGACCTGATCACCCTTTTCAGCAGTAATGTCTACGATTTGACCATCCTTGAAGGTTACTTTAATGCCTTCGATGATATTTCCGTTGTAGCTAAGTGGTTTTGTAGAGGTTACATAACCATCTGCGCGACGGAAGTCAGGTGCAGTGAATACCTCCTCTGTCGGCATATTTGGCAAAAATCCTTCTCCTTGCGCATTGATAGCACCAGCTGATTCCCAAACGTGGTTCTTAGGTAAACCAAGTGTCAAATCAGTTCCCGGTGCTGTGTAGTGAAGGGCTGAAAATTGCTCTTCATTAAGCATTTCTGCCTTGCTCTTGAGGATGGCAGCATGTTCTTCCCAAGCCTTAACAGGATCTTCTTCGTAGACACGACAAGTTTTGAAGATTTGATCCCAAAGGAGGTCCACTGCTTCTTCATCGCTCGCAGCATTTGGAAAGACCTTCTTAGCCCACTCAAGCCCTGCTGCAGCTGCTACAGTCCAGCTAACCTTGTTGGATTGCGTTGCGATACGCATTGGCTTCATCGCAAGTCCCATAGCTTTCGCAGAAGCTGAAAGCTTATCAGCGTCCACTCCGTTCAAGGCACCTGGATCAGATGAACGAACTCCTAGACGGCTAGCCTTGTTTTCCAAGAGGTAGTTCATCTCAGCAATCTTGTATTCTGGCACATTGTCCAGACGCTCCATCGGCGCGTGGAGGAATTTCTCACGGTTAATCACATCATCTGTCCACTGAACGATAACCTCATGTGCACCCAAGGCATAAGCTTCTTTCACGATCAAATGCGCCAACTCACGTTGCTCCACATCGATAGAGAGAGCCAAGGTGTGACCAGGTTGCACGTTAATTCCATTCGCAACCAATAATTTCGCATATTTTTCTAGATTTTCTTTAAAATTTGGTACAACCATTTTGTTTTTCCTTTTCTTTTGTTATTTTTCCTTCAAAGCAGAAAATAATCCTGCTAAAGCAATGGCACCAGACAAGAGCGCTGTCGATAGAATAATTGTTTCATCTGCCAGCTCTAGCTGATAGTCAAAAATCTTTTCAGCAGGTTTATCTTCCGCAAAAATCCTAAGCTTCATAAAGATGTTCTCCATTCTAATTCTTAAAACAAATCATCAAACAAACTCAACTGGTTATCCTCTGGCATATTACCAAGAATCCCCATTTCATCCATCTTTTCAACCAAGGTTGATGAGAGGCCACCACGCTTGCGCAGTTCTGTCTTAGAGAGGAACTCACCCTCTTCACGCGCACGCACCAACTGCTTAGCAACGTTCTCTCCCAGACCATCCATTGCTACAAATGGTGGGATGAGGGTATCTCCATCAATGATGAATTCAGTCGCATCACTACGGTATAGATCTAACTTGCCAAACTTAAAGCCACGTTCCCACATTTCATTTACAATCTCAAGAGTTGTATAGAGGTCAATTTCCACATTAGAGGCTTCATTATTCTTCCTTTTTTCAGCGATTTCTTCCATTCTACGCTTAATGGCATCCAAGCCCGCACCCATGGTCTTGATATCAAAGGCCTTGGCGCGGATAGAGAAGTAAGCACAGTAATAATAAATCGGATGGTGAACCTTGAAGTAGGCTACACGCAAGGCCATCATAACGTAGGCTGCCGCATGGGCCTTAGGGAACATATACTTAATTTTTCCACAGGATTCGATATACCACTCTGGAACCTTATTGGCCTTCATGGCTTCGATATAGCCATTTCGCTCCTCTTCTGAAATCTTCAACCACAAGCCCTTACGCACCCGTTCCATGATGGTAAAGGCCATCTTAGGTTCGAGACCCGCATGCATGAGGTAAACCATGATGTCGTCCCGACAACCGATAACGGTTGATAGATCCGCAATCCCTTGCTTGATCAAATCCTGGGCATTTCCCAACCACACATCGGTACCGTGGGATAGACCTGAGAGCTGAAGCAACTCTGCAAAAGTCGTCGGATGCGTCTCGTCTACCATCCCACGTACAAAGTTGGTTCCAAACTCTGGAATCCCCAGCATCCCCGTCGGTGTACCGATTTGCTCAGGAGTCACCCCAAGAACATCAGTTCCTGAAAAGAGGGCCATCACGCCTTCATCATCCATAGGAATTTCATTAGGATCAATCCCAGACAAGTCCTGCAGTTTCCGAATCATGGTCGGATCATCATGTCCCAGCACATCGAGTTTGAGGACGTTCTCATCGATATCGTGGAAGTTAAAGTGAGTCGTCTGCCATTCAGCCGTCACGTCATCTGCTGGATACTGAACAGGCGTAAAGTCGTAAACATCCATGTAGTTAGGAATAACAACAATTCCCCCCGGGTGTTGTCCCGTTGTGCGCTTGACACCAGCTGCACCTTGAGCAAGGCGTTCCACCTCTGCATCACGATAAAACTTCCCATAGTCTCTCTCGTAGCCCTTTACAAATCCATAGGCAGTCTTGGCAGCCACCGTACCAACCGTTCCTGCACGGAAGGCATATTCCTCACCAAAGATATCACGTACATCCAAGTGGGCGCTAGGCTGGTCTTCTCCCGAGAAGTTCAAGTCAATATCGGGAACCTTGTCCCCATCAAAACCAAGGAAGGTCTCGAACGGAATATCCTGCCCATTTTTGCTAAGTTTATGACCACACTTTGGACAGTCCTTATTAGGCATATCAAACCCTGAACCGTAGGAACCATCCGTGATAAACTCACTATACTGACACTGACCACAGACGTAGTGTGGAGAGAGAGGATTGACCTCCGTAATCCCAATCATGGTCGCAACAAAACTGGACCCAACAGACCCACGAGAGCCAACCAAGTAGCCCCGTTCATTGGAACGTTGCACCAGCATCTGCGATGCCAGATAAATCACGGCAAATCCATTCCCCAGAATAGAAGTCAATTCTTTTTCAATCCGCAAATCAACGATATCTGGCAGCGGGTTTCCATAAATCTCAAAAGCTTTCTTATAGGTCAGCTCAGCGACCGTTTCTTCCGCCTTGTCGATGAAAGGTGTATACAAGTCACCCTTAACGACCTCAACAGGCTCAAAAATTTCTGCCAAGGCATTGGTGTTTTCAATAACCAATTTACGAGCCAGTTCCTCTCCCAAGAAGGCAAATTCATCCAACATCTCATTAGTCGTTCGAAAATGAGCCTTTGGCAAAGGAGCTGGTTGGGCATGTTCGCCATGACCGATGGTTCGGTTAATCATAGCCCCCTGGCCCAAACTACGTACGATAATTTCACGGTAAATCTCTTCTTCCGGTTCAATATAGTGAACATTTCCTGTAGCCAAAACATGCTTGCCAAGGCGGTCTCCCACTTCTATCAAGCTTTTGATAATGGTCTGGAGTTCCTCCAAATCCTTGACCTGCTCCTTAGCAATCAAGGGAGCATAGATAGCCGGTGGCATGACCTCGATAAAGTCATAATACTCGGCCACCTCAACCGCCGCATCCACACCTTGGGAAACAACTGCGTCAAAAACTTCACCCTCGGAGCAAGCCGACCCTAAAATCAATCCTTCCCGATGGGCATCTAGAACCGTTCTCGGTATCCGTGGTACTCCTTCAAAGTACTTGGTATTGGACAAAGAAACCAGCTTAAAAATATTTTTTAAACCTACCTGATTCTTGACATAAATAGTCGCATGCTTAATCCGAGCTTTTTTATAAGAGTCTGGACTAATCAAATCAATGTTGAGTCTAGCTAAATCAGTCACACCATGTTTCTCTGCTACCTCTTTGATAAATATGAAAAGCAGACGACCAGTAGCTTCCGCATCGTAGTTGGCCATGTGGTGGTGTTCAAGTGCCACACCAAAACGCTTGGTCAAAGGTCCCAAACCATGACGTTTATACTCAGGATAGAGGTTTCTAGCAAACTCCAGCGTATCGATAACTGGCTGGCTAATCTTAGGCAGACCATGACGCTCATAGTTAGCATTCATAAAGCCAACGTCAAAGGTAGCATTGTGAGCAACTAAGACTGTATCCTTGCAAAATTCTTGGAATTCTTGCAAAACTTGTTCCAGTGGTTTGGCATTTTTGACATGATCGTCTGTAATACCTGTTAACTCAGTAGTAAAGGCTGACAAGGGATGCCCAGGATTGATAAATTCATCAAATTCGGCAATAACATTTCCCTTATACATCTTAGAGGCCGCAACCTGAATCAAATCATTATAGATGGCTGAAAGCCCCGTCGTTTCCACGTCAAAAACCACGTAGGTTGCTTCTGACAAATCCATCTCCACTTCGTTGTAAACGATAGGGACACGGTCCTCCACGATATTGGCTTCCATTCCATAGATCAGCTGAATTCCAGCTTTCTTGGCCGCCTTATAGCCGTGTGGGAAAGATTGAACATTTCCATGGTCCGTGATGGCAACCGCCTTGTGTCCCCATTTAGCAGCTATCGCAACGATCTCCTCTACTTCTGGTAGAGCATCCATAGTCGACATATTAGTATGAGCATGAAACTCAACCCGACGCTCACCTTCTGGCATCAAATCCTTCCGCTCATAGTGAACAACTTCCTGCACATCCTGGACGTTCATGGTCAAATCACGTGTGAAGTTATTCATCTCCACATTCCCACGAACTCGGAGCCAAGAATTCTTCTTAATGATGTCAAACTTCTGAGCTTCTTCTTCATTCTTAACCCATTTTTGCATTGAAAAACTTGAAGTGTAGTCTGTCATTTTAAAGTTAATCAAAACGCGACCAGTTCTGGTCACCTTATGCTCCACATCAAAAACGACCCCTTCAAAGACCAGGCGATTTTCCTCAGTCGTCACGTCGATCATCTGGGTAACTTCAGCCTTATCTAGTTTAGGCTTGGCCGCAGCCTTTTTAGCCTGAAAATCAAAGGCTGGCTTCTCTTCTACTGGAGGAGGAGCCATTTGTTCCAATTGCTCCATAGCTCGAAGTGCTTCCTCATTGGCAGCCTGAACGATTTGTTCATTCTCCGTATGGAAGGCTTCCTCCTGCTCTTGTGTAAGAGCATCATTCTTTTCTATCTGGCAAACAAAGACCGGGAAACCAAATTTTTCAAGTTGCTTTGCCAAATTAGGAAGATGATTCTTCTTAAAGTGCTCCTTATCAATCGCCTCTGAACCTTCAATAATGAGTTGATTTCCTTCCGCACGGACGTTTAAATTCTGGTAAAGAGATTTAAACCCCTGACTTGCACATGGACCTTCAGAAAAAGCCTCCCTATAGTAGGCCTGCAAGAGTTCATTTGAAAATTCTTGAGAAAGAGCCTTGATTTCAAAAACAGCTCGATTCCCTGTCTTAGAAAATTCTTCACTAAGCCCTTTCTTTAACTCCAAAAAGATTTCAATCGGTAAAATATTAGAAAATACAAAATGAAATTCCCAAATCTTACTAATTTTATGAACCACAACACGCTCAATTCTGGCATCAACAAGAGCAGGATTCTGTCTCAATTGTTCAGAGATTCCTAGTTGATTCATTAAAATTTCAAACTTACTTGACATTCATTTTCCTCACATTATTCTCTTACTATTTTACCATAATTAAAGAAAATATATGACTAGTACCATTCCTTAAACACTGCTAGTTTACCCAAATTTGTTCAGTAAACAAAAAAGAAGACTCTCAGAATCTCCTTAGTAAATAAAAAAAGATACCCTTAAGTATCCTCGTAATC